>DASVTZ010000071.1 GCA_036387335.1 Longimicrobium sp. | reverse complement strand
CCACCCTTCCCACCGCATGGGCCCCAGATTGAGGTACTGCCGCGGGTCGGCGACCTCCGGCGGATCGGCATCCTTGGACGCCGCGACCGGAGCTGCGGAGTGTTGGGCAGGCGCGACGGTGCCGGCTTTGACGTCGGAACGCCGTTTCGCCGCGTCGCCACATGCGAACATGGAAACCGTGCCGGCCAGCAGCAGCATCCGCTGAAAGCTCATTTCTCCGATCCTCCGATCGTATGTACCCGGCATGTTCCACGAGACCGCCTCAAGCCGGAGCCCGGCCCGGGACAGCGCGTCATCGCGAGCCTCGCGGAACGCGCAGTAGATCCTTCGCTCCGCGCCAGAGCTCCGCTCACGGGCGAGATCCGCGAGGCGCGTCACTCAGGATGACAAAAAATTGGAATGCCGGCATTTGTCGAGACGGCTTCAGCCGTCTTCGCGTAGTTCCAGCCGGGGGCTTTAGCCCATAGGCGTTAACTTTATCTCACGAAGCGTTTTTGCGGTGTCGCTTCCGGTATGGAGATCGCTAGTTTTGCGCCGCCAATCGACACAAAAGTTGGGCTGGCGAGGGTCCGAAAATCGTTAAGTTAGCGCCTATGGGGCCGGGGGGAGGGGGCCCCTACACCACCCCCGCCGCCTCCAGCACGATCAGCAGCGCACGCTCGATCCCCAGGGCGCCGTGGTCGTTGGAGAACCACTCGTCGGTGGTGTGGATGCCGCCCGAGTCGCCGCCCACGCCGATGGCGATGGAGGGGATGCCGAGCGCCATCGGCACGTTGGCGTCCGTGGAGGAGGAGACCAGCTCCGGTTGGGCGCCGAGTGACGAGGTGACCTGCGTGGAGATCCGCACCAGCTCCGAGCGGGCGGGGGTCTCGCCGGAGGGGCGGTCGCCGATGACGGCCACGTCGCAGCTCAGCGCCTGCGTGCCGGCGCGGCGCCCGGTGCTCTCCTCCCGCACCACGCGCTTCACGATCCCGCGCACGCTCGCCTCCAGCTCCAGCAGCACGCCGGGCACCTCGCTCCGCATGTCCAGCTCCAGCCACGCCGCGTCGGGCACCGCGTTGATGCTCGTTCCCCCGCCGATGCGCGCCACTGTCAGCGACGAGCGCTCCGGGTGGGGGAGGGCGAGCGTGCTCACCTCGGCGGCGGCGGCGGCGAGCGCGACGATGGGGTTGGGCGCGCCGCGGTCCGCCCACGAGTGCCCGCCGGGGCCCTCCACCGTCACCCGCAGCCGCCGCGATCCGATGGCGCGGTGCACGATGCGCCGCACCCCCGAGCCGTCCAGCGCCACGAACGCCGCCGCCGTGCGCAGCGGCGACCCCTCGCGGAAGAGGTGCTTCACCCCGCGCAGGTCCCCCGTCCCCTCCTCCCCCACCGTCGCGACGAAGACGATGGGGCGGCGCGTGCGGACGCCAGCGGTGCGCACCAGCCGCGCCACCGCCAGCATCCCCGCCAGCCCGCGCGAGTTGTCGGTGATCCCGGGCGCGTAGATGCGGCCGCCGTCGTGGCGCGGCTCCACGTCCGTGCCGGCGGGGAAGACGGTGTCCAGGTGCGCGGCCACCACCACCGGCTCCGCGCCCGCCTCGCCCGGCAGGGTGGCGACCACGTTCCCGACCTCGTCGAGCGACGCATCGCGGTACCCCGCCTCGCGCAGGCGCTCCAGCACGCTCGCGCCCCGCTCCCCCTCGCCGAATGGCGGCGCGGGGATGCGCACCAGCTCCAGCTGGTCGCGGAGCGTGGCGTCGTCGGTGCGGTGGGCCAGCTCGCGAACGGGACGGAGGACGGAGGTCAGGGCGCGCTGCCGGTTGCGGTATCAGGGTCTGGGGGGATGATGATGCCGTGCCGCGGCGGGGCTGTCAACCGAGCCGCCCCGGGTTTCGCATCTGCCTGCCGTTCATTATGATGCATGGCGTGCCCGAGCCCGGGGCGCCTCCCCTCAACCCCCGCCCGCGAGGATCGCATGCAGGAGCGCGACCTGGTCTTCGATTGGAACACGCAGGACGGCTCGTTCGACTATTCCACCCGGCGCGGCGTGCAGCTCAACGACGAGACGCTGCGCGACGGCCTGCAGTCGCCCTCCGTTACCGATCCGCCCATTGAAGACAAGATCCACCTCCTCCACCTGATGGCGGAGCTTGGGATCGCCGCGGCGGACATCGGCCTTCCCGGCGCCGGCCCGCGCGCCGTGCGCGACGTGGAAGCACTGGCGCGCGCAATTGCGGACGAGCGCCTCCCGATAGAGCCCAACTGCGCCGCCCGCACCGTTCGCGCCGACGTGCAGCCGATCGTCGACGTGTCGCAGCGGGTGGGGATCGCCATTGAGGCGGCCACCTTCATCGGATCGTCCCCCATCCGACAGTACGCCGAAGACTGGACGCTGGAGCGGATGCTGCGCTCCACCGAGGACGCCGTGAGCTTCGCCGTGGCGGAGGGCCTGCCGGTGATGTACGTGACGGAGGACACCACCCGCGCGCAACCGGAGGTGGTGAAGGCGCTGTACAGGACGGCGATCGAGTGCGGCGCGCGGCGCATCTGCCTGTGTGACACGGTGGGCCACGCCACCCCGCACGGCGTCCGCCGGCTGATCCGCTTCGTGATCGACGAGGTCGTGAAGCCGAGCGGCGAGGACGTCAAGGTCGACTGGCACGGCCACCGCGACCGCGGGCTGGGAATGCCCAACTGCCTGGCCGCCATCGAGGAGGGCGCGCACCGCATCCACGGCACCGCGCTCGGC
The DNA here is from genome assembly GCA_036387335.1 of Longimicrobium sp. Taxonomy (NCBI): domain Bacteria; kingdom Pseudomonadati; phylum Gemmatimonadota; class Longimicrobiia; order Longimicrobiales; family Longimicrobiaceae; genus Longimicrobium; species Longimicrobium sp. The sequence continues at coordinate 11,085 of DASVTZ010000071.1, read as the reverse complement.
ATCGGCGAGCGCTGCGGCAACGCGGAGATGGATCTGCTCCTGGTGAACCTGAAGCTGCTGGGCCTGCACGACTGGGACCTGTCGAAGCTCAACGACTACGTGCAGACCGCCGCGCGCGCCTGCCGCGTGCCGCTGGCGTACAACTGGCCCGTCTTCGGCGAGGACGCCTTCCGCACCGGCACGGGCGTGCACGCCGCCGCCATCATCAAGGCCGAGGCCAAGGGCGACGCCTGGCTGGCGGACCGCATCTACTCCGGCGTCCCCGCGGGCCTCTTCGGCCTCTGCCAGAAGATCGACATCTCGCCGATGAGCGGCCTTTCCAACGTGCGCTACTGGATGCGCGCCCACGGCTTCGACGCCGACGACGACGCCCTCTGCAGCCACGTCTTCAACCACGCCAAGACCGGCGACCGCACCCTCACCGACGCCGAGGTCGTGGCACTGGTAGCCGCCTACCTTGCCGAGTCTCCGGTCCTGCAGGGGACGCAGTGAGTGCTGATACGGGGGGAGTCGACGTGTACTGGCTCCCTCACTGCACCACCTGCCAGAAGGCCGTCCAGCACCTGCACGACCGCGGCGTCCGCATTGCCTCCTTTCGCGACCTCAAGGCCCAGCCCCTGGAACGCGCGGAGGTCGAGGACCTCGCGCGCAAAGCCGGCGGCGCGGAAAAGCTGTTCTCGAAGCGCGCCATGAAGTACCGCAAGCTGGGCCTCCACGAGCAGACCCTCACCGAAGACGACCTCCTCCGCCTGATGTCCGAGGAGTACACCTTCGTCACCCGCCCCGTCACCGTCGCCGGCAACCGCGCGACGGCGGGGTTCTCGGCGAAGCGCGTGGACGAGCTGATGCGGTAGGTCTCCGCGGCAATTTTTTTCTAGCCTTCACCTGGATCGGAGCACTACAGTGTGACCCTCTCGGCAGGACCAGGGAAGGCGGGCTCTCACGGCCAAAGGGGAAAGAGATGCCGACTATCGATTCGTCTTTGCGGCAGCGCCTGGTTGCGAAGTACGGCACGAGCGTGAACCTGGAGGCCGGCTCGCCGGTCGCCTCGGACATCCTGCGAGACCTGGTCCACGAACTGAGCGCCGACGACTCCGAATCCGAAGAGGCGGGGTACGACAAGAGCTACGTGGAAGGGTACAACCGCCAGGATTACACCCGCACCAATTATTCGCGGTACGACCGTACCGACGACACCGTCGCCGAAGCCGGCGGCGAGCAGATCGGCGCCGAGATCCGTCCTGAGCTCGACAGGCTCATCATCGAGCGGCTCCGTGCGGCGGCGCCTGCGATGCGCGCCGGTAAGTAGACGTGGGCCGCGCGTTTCGGCTCCCGGTATTCGACTATCTGCTGTTGAAGCTGGCAGCCCGGTGCAACCTCAACTGCACCTACTGCTACTGGTTCCGTGACGCCTCGGTCTACGAGAAGCCGAAGGTGCTGACGGAGGAGGCGGAGGGTGCACTCCTCGTGAAGCTCGAGGAGCACATCCTCCGCTACGGGCTGAAGAACTTCTCGATCCTCTTCCACGGCGGCGAGCCGCTACTCTTCGGGAAGGCGAGGATGGTGCGGCTCGCCGACGCCCTGAGGGAGCTGGAGGGCCGCACCGGGTGCTCCATCCACCTCTCCATCACCACCAATGGGGTGCTGATCGACGACGAGTGGGCATCCGTCTTCCGCTTTTACCGCATCGGCACCACGCTCAGCATAGACGGTCCGCCGGAGCTGCACGACCTGGCCCGGGTGGATCACGCCGGGCGCGGCTCGTATGGGAAGGTCACGGCTGCCCTGGAGACGCTGCGCCGATACGGGATCGAGCCCGGCATCCTGGCGGTGTGCCGGCCGGCCGAAGACCCGAGGCGGCTGGTACGCCACTTCGTGGAAGAGCTCGGGATCAGGGGCTTCGACGTGCTGATCCCCGACGCGACGCACCAGGAGCAGCCTGCGCCGATCGCGCCGTACTACAAGGAGCTTTTTGATACGTGGTACGACGAGATGGGCCCGCTGGGGGTCCGGATCCGCTTCGCACACGCTCTGCTGAAGGGCGTGCTGGGCGGCGAGTCGCACCTCGAGTCGATCGGCTACGGGCCGATCCAGACGTGTGCGATGCTGACAGACGGCTCGCTGGAGCCGCTGGACGTGCTGCGGATCGCCGGGTACCAGGCGACCCGTACCCAGGTTTCGATCCTCACGCACACTTTTCAGGACGTCACCGCCGACCCGGTGTGGCGGCGTGCGTTCGACGCCGCATCAAGCCTCTCGGAGGCGTGTACGGCGTGCGAGTACCGGCGGGCGTGCGGCGGTGGATTCCTCCCGCACCGCTGGTCGGAGGCGCGCGGATACGACAACCCCAGCGTGTACTGCGCGGACCTGAAGGAGATCTTCGACCACGTGTGGAGCCGCGTGGTTCCCGACCTGCGGGTGACGGTCGGCACGCGGCGCCTTCCGCTGGCGCAGTTCGTGGACGAGCCGGGCTCGGCCGTCCCAGTCTGACGGCCGGACGGCCGGTGCCGCCGTGCTCCGCCTGACCCCCAGGGCTGCCCCGTCCGCCGCGGTTCCCGAACGCTGCTTCGCGCACGCGTTCGGCAACTCACGCCGCGTCCTGGTCTTTGGCGGGAAGATCGTGGCGGCGGGGTGCGACCTTTTCCTGAAAGATTTCCTCCTCACCTGCTCTGGCGAGCTCGCACCCGCGGAGGCGGCTCGCTTGCTCCAACGCACCTGCAGCGCCCTCGAACGGGGCGGCTGGCGGACATCGGCGCGTCCCTGCGAGAGCCCCACCTGGACGGCGGACGATTTCTCCCTCGCCTGGACCGAGGGCGAGCACACTCCCGGACAGCGCCTGGTGCACCTGGTGCTGACGTGTGGCGACCCCGACGGAGAGCTGTTCCGGCGCGTCTTCGGCTACGTTTCGGCGCACGTCCGCAACCTGGGCGGGGGGGAGGCGGCCGAACCGGCATCGCCGCCGGCGCGCGACGGAGTGGCGTCCTGTCTCGAGGCGGGCGACCTGGCGCTCGCGCTCGCGGGCCGGCGCGTGGCCGCGTTCACCGGGGCCGGCGTGTCGCGTGCCAGCGGCATCCTTCCCTTTGAGGGTGATGGATCACTGGGTGGACGCGTGCCGCTGATGGACGATTTTCCGGGCGCGGTGCTGGAGTGGATCGCCGAGCGACCCGCGGAGCTCGCCACCCTCCTGGCCGGCTTCCATGCCACGCTCTACACGGCGGAGCCGAACGCGGCGCACGTGGCGATCGCCCAGCTGGAGCGGCTGAACGTGGTCAGTGGCCTGGCGACTACCGACTTCGATCGCCTGCACGAGCGCGCGGGGAGCCGCCGGGTGGAACGGCCACTGAACTCCGACGACCCTCTCACGGTGGCCGCCGGCGCAGACCTGCTGCTCGTCGTAGGTGTCTCCGCGGATGAGCATGGGTTGGTGTCGCGGTTCAGGAGCGCGGGGGGACGTGTGATCGCCGTGGATCCCGAGCCCCCTTCCTTCCTCCGGCGGGGCGACGCCCTCGTGCGCGGGTGCGCGGAGGTCATGCTCCCGCGGGTGGTGGCGCTCGTGCGCGACGGGCGGCGGGAAGCGCGCCGGCCGCCGGCGCCCTGCACCGCCGAGCGTTTCGTCCGTCTGGCGGCGCAGGTGCGCGAGACCGCGCGCGGGAGCACCCTTCACGGTGACGGGCACTGGCGGCGCGTCGCTCGTATCGGCGCGCGGCTGGCCACCGTAGAATCAGGATGCGATCCGTGGATCGTGCTTCTCTTCGCGCTCCTGCACGACGCCGGGCGCGAGCACGACGGCCATGACCCCGGACACGGCCCGCGGGCAGCGGCGCGGGCGCGGGCGCTGGAGGGAGCCGGGTTCGCGCTGGGCCCCCGTCGGCTCATGCTGCTGGAGAGTGCCTGCTTCGCCCATGCGGACGGCGAAGTCAGCCATGATCCCACCGTGGGCGTCTGCTGGGACGCCGACCGGTTGGACCTGTGGCGATGCGGGATGACGCCGGACCCGCGGTACCTGTCGAGCTGCGCGGCACTCGATCCCGCCACGATACGGTGGTCCGAGAGGCCGCCGGACGCCGACCCCACGTGGGAGGAGCTCTACGCGGCGTACACGCTTATCGCGCGGGAGGAGCCCGCGTGACCGCATTGCCGGGCGCCGAGCGTGTCTACCACTCCGGCGCGACGCTCGCGATGGTGGCGAGGTGTGGCGGCTCGCGAGCCCCGCATAGCAGCCGATGACCCCGCTCGTCTGCGTGGAGAAGCACCGTTACCCTGATCTCGCCGACGCCATCGCGGCGGTACGCGATGTATGGAAGGACCGGCCTTTGGCGGTGGAGGCGGAAAGCGCGCACGAGTGGCGCCTGCGCGTTGGGAGCGGGTGGCCGATGACGCCTTTTCCTGACCCGAACGCCGAGCGTGTAGCGCGTGCCGCCTTCGGGGTCGACGCTGCGGGTGCCCACGCATACCGGCGGATGGAGCGCTGGGGCGCCGGTCCGCTCTTCCTGGTCTGCCTCAACCATTGCTGGGCGCTCTGGGCATGGTCGCAGGCGGTTGCGCGCGCCACCGACGACACCCTCACCATCGTGCACCTGGACGCGCACGCCGACCTCCAGGTGCCGCCGCTCGTCTGTACCGACGCGCGCGGGTGCTTCGCGGCGCCGACGGGCGGGTCACGGGTCGACCTGGGAGATCCAGGATCTGTTGAATCCGCAATTCTGCAGGGGTTTGTCGGGATCGGGGGGTTCATCGTGCCGCTCATGCACGCGAACCCCGATTGCGACCTCGTCCACGTTGGTCCCTCCCACCCGGCCCCACGGGGCGCCCACGTGAGCTACCTCGGTCCCCGCGACCTTCCCTGCCGCACGCTCACGGGCATGAGGAAGCGGCCGGCCATGGTGGCGCACGCCCGGGCGCGGCAGGTGTACCTGTGGACCGACGTAGCCGAAGACCTGGTGCGGCTGGAGCCGCGCGGCGGCGTCCTGCTGGACGTGGACATGGACTATTTCTGCAACCGCTTCGAGGCGCCCTCGCAGGACCGCTCCAGGCACGAAGTCGCGGCCGAGATCGACCGCGTGGCCGTTTGTCTTCGGGCGGCTTCGTGGCGCCACCGCGTCATCGCGATCACGGTGGCCCTGTCGCCCGGCTTCTTCCCGAGCGAGTACTGGGTGGACGCGCTCGCCTGCCTGGAGGCCGCGCTCCGGTCGATCTATGAGCCGCCGGGTGCGCTGCTGCGCGGTCGATGACGTTCTCAGCGGGGATGAAGAGGCTTGCCATCGGCTGACCTGACATCTGGATCCTTCGCGTACCCGACGCCCTCACGGTACTCAAGCGTCCGCTGGTATGAACGGAAGCGGCGCTCTCCGCCCGGGGAGCGCCGCTTCTGGTTTTTACGCAGCTCGCGACTCGCTACGCCGGTGGCCGCGCCAGCACCGGGATCTCGCCGAGCGTGGAGTACAGATCGCCCCACAGCCGCGCTACGGGGCGGAGGGCGACGCTGTCGGCGAGGAGGGTGGCGGGGATGAGTGGGGCGGCGTCGGAGAGGCGGACAAGGAGGACTTCGCCGATGACGAGCGTGTTGACGGAGCCCTCCAGTTCCACCTCCTTGAAGAGCCGGCACTCCAGCACCGCGGGGCAGTCGGCGACGTAGGGCGCGGCCACCGACTCCGCCTGCGCGGCCTGCAAGCCGGCGCGCTCGAACTCGTCGACCTCTGGCCCGTACTCGCCGGAGGTCGCGTTCATCTGGGAGAGCTGCGGCTCGGTGACGACGTTGATGCAGAGGGCGCCCGTCTCGCGGATGTTGCGAAGGGTGTCCTTGGGCTCGCCGCGGCGGCTGCCGATGGAGATGGAGACGAGAAAGGGTGTGGCGCTGACCGCGGCGAAGTAGCTGAACGGCGCCAGGTTCCGCGCGCCCGCCGCCGACTGCGTGGATACCCATGCGATGGGGCGGGGAACGACCAGCGAGGTGAGGAGCTGGTAACGCTCGCGGTTGGAGAGCGCCCCCGTGTCCAGGATCATCCCGCCCGCGCTACTTCGGCCTGGATCCAGGCGCGCGCATCGCGCGCCTCGTCCGGCGAAATGCCGTGGCCGATCGCGTAGTCGCGCGTCTCCAACTCCGCGCCGGCCGCCTGCAGGAGCCCGCGCCCCTCGACGGCGAGGTCGAAGGGGATCTGCGGGTCCATCGTCCCGTGACCCCACCAGAAGCGCGTTCCCGCCACGGATTGCCGGGTGGGGCGCACGCTGGGGTGGTCGGCCAGGAAGCCGCTGAAGTTCATCACCCGCGGCGCCGCCCCGGGATTGCGGAGCGCGTACGCCATCGACATTACGCCACCCTGCGAGAAGCCGCCGAGCACCAGCGGGCCCGTTTTCACCGGGAGCGTGGCGCGGATTTCGGAGAGGAAGGTGCCGAGCGCGTACTGGCTCGCCTCGAAGCTGTCCGGCTCGGGGCGGTTGCGGCCGAGGAAGCGGTACCACGCCCACCCTGGGCCGTAGCCCCACGGCACGCCGGAGTGCGGCGCCTGGGGCGTGATCACCACCGCGCCCGGCGCGATGTGCGGCGCCAGCCCGGCAAGGTCGAAGCGGTCGCTCCCGCGCCCGTGGAGGAGCACCACCAGCGGCGCGCCGTCCTGCACCCCCTCGGGGATGGACTGCTCGTACAGGAGCGTCGTGCTCATCGCGCGCCGGCCTCGATCTGGTCGAGGGCGCGGCTCTGGAACGGGTGCCGGCCGATCGCCGCGATCCCGCCCACAAGGAGGAGGAGCGAGACGACCACACCCGTGAGAGCGTACTTGTAGGCGCGCGCCGAGTCCGCCTCGCGCTTGGCCCATGCGGAGAGCATCGTCGTCACGCCCACCGCGAGGAGGTTCATGATCAGGTGCCCCATGAGCGCCGAGTACCAGCGCCCAAGCACGATCATGACGATCCCCAGCACGACCTGCAGGTGGAGCGACCCGGTATAGGCCGCCGTCGAGATGCGCGCGGGGCGGTCGTACGGGCGCCTTCCGGAGAATCCGCGCGCCAGTATGACGATCGCCGCGATCCCGGCGAGGAGCACCAGGTAGCGAAGCCCTGAGTGCGCGTAGTAGACCATGTTCATGCGGTGTCCGCCTGGATTCGAGCTTGTTGGGCCGCCCCGCGCGGCTGGGTCGAACAATGTAGCGTCGAGCCTGGGCGGCACAAGCGACGGGGCGACCGTGCACCTGGCCGGCCGCCCCACGCATCATTCTTCGACAAGTAACGCACGGCCTCAGCCCGAGACACGGGCGAACTCCGCGATCTCTCTCCGCGTCTCTGCGCCTCCGCGTGAGACCGCTGTTATCCCTGCACGTTCTTGACGAACATCTCCTGCACGAGCGCGTTGAACTCGCGCTGCATCTCGTCGTGCTGCTTCTCGCAGGTGCGGCCGATCTCGGCAAGGCGCGGCTCGCCGATGCGTTCGCCCACGGCGGCAAAGGTGGCAAAGGTGTCCTGCGCCTGGCGGATCATGACGATGTCCTCCACGATGCGCAGGAAGTCGTCGTTGCGCACCGCGTCGGCCACGTCCTTGGCCTTCCCCAGCACGAACCCGAGCGCGTTCTTGAACGCCTCGCCGCCAGGCTCGCCGAGCGTGGCGCGGTACTCCTCGATCATCGTCTGGTGCTGGCGCATCTGCGGGATGTAGCGCGTGCACAGCTCGCGGAAGCGCGCGTCCTGCGCCTGCTTCTCGTGGTCCTCCAGGCTCTCCAGCAGCGTCTGGTGCTGCATCACGTTGTTGCTGACCTGGGCGATCAGGAAATCGCGTCCTTTGTGCATTCCGACTTCTCCATCTCTCGTTTTCCGTCCATCACACCGCACCTCGTTGCACGGCGGAGCGCCCCTGCCCGTTGCATAGGGTATGCCGCAGGTTTGCGTGCGCTCCGCTCCGGCCGCCGATGGCACCGTGTCGCGCCCCTCGTGGCGAAGGTGTGGCGGTGGTGATCCCATGCTCCGGATGCGAGGTATCTGGTGTGGAACGCACACACCGGAGACGAGTATGGATTCGGAAGATACGCCCGGGCGGGGACCCTAGCCGTGGATTCGTACCGGGCCGCGTCGGACCGGCACCGCCGGGCGCGAGTCGAAGCGTACGATGCCGCCCGAAACGACGTGATCGCGAACCTCGGAATCGGATCCGAGCTCCGGCTCGCGGACATCGATGCGGCGGCCATGGCGGAGTGGGAGCGAAGCTGGGCGCGTCGCAAGCACCCCCGTGGAGTGGGAGGATGGAACTGGCCCGAGCTCGTCCGCGCGCTTCCAAGACGTGCCGCCGTGCTCCCGATGGCCGTCTGGTACGGCTCAGACCTCTGCGGGCTGGCGCTCGGTCAGGCGTCCCGCTCCCGCGCGGGCGGGCTGAGGCACACGTTCACGTTGACCTTCGTGGAGAGGCGCCCCGAACCGCCTCCTGTTCCGCTCCGGGGCCTCATCACCGCGCTGGCGGTTGACGTAGCGGAGAATTATGGACGCGCGCTGGGAGCGACCCGTCTGGTCCTGCGCAACCCTGACCCGAATCTGCTCTCGTACTATGAGCTTCAAGGGTTTGCGACTGTTCGGACACTGCAGGAGCCGCTGCACTGCTTAAAGGAGATATGATCATGGGAAAACAAGCACAGTCAGTCCGACGGGCGAAACTTCGGGTAAAAGCTCGCGGGCTTCTCAACCGTCTGCGCTACGACATTCCGGCTCCGACGCTGGAGGTTGCGCGGGCGCGGATGCTGAGCAAGCCCGGGTTGTTCGCATCCCTCAGCAAAGAGGCGATCGAGGCGTTGAGGAACTGGGACGGGCCCGAAGTGCTAGGTCCGCCTCGGAAGGAAGAACGCGATTAGACAGCGAAACGCCCGTGCCGGGCTTGCACGGGCGCTTCACGCCAGCCGCGCTCCGGGCGGCTACTCAGTGCTCAGCTCCTCGTTGACCTCCTCGCCGGCGGCGGTGGCGCGGGGTTGGGTGCTGGCGTCGGCCTCGGCGCGGATCTCGGCGAGGGCGGCGGGGGCGATCCAGCCGCGGGAGACGGCGTGCTCGGCGGCGGCGAGGGTGTCGTCGGCCAGCACCAGGGCGCTCCCGGCCTTCTCAACTTCCGCGGCGAGGGCGCGGATGGCTTCCACGCGCTCGGGGCGGGCCTCCACGTTGCGGATGTACACGGCGGGGATGCGGTTCGGGTACGTGTGCACCACGCGCGAGTAGATCTCCGGGTCTTCCTGGCTGGTGTCGCCCACCAGGATGAAGGGGAGGGTGGGGAAGTGGGTCATGATCCGTTCGATCGCTCGCATCTTGTGCTCCTCGTTGGAGGTGGGGAGCACCTCGCCGGAGAGGCCCCAGTCGCGCAGGAGGAGGGGGCCGAGCGGGATCTTCTGGAGCGTCAGGAACTCCGCAAGCAGGTCGTGCAGGTTCCAGGGGCTGCTGGAGACGTAGAAGATCGGGTTGAAGGGCGCCGCGCCCGTGCCGTGCTGGAGCGCGCGGTAGAACGCCGCCACGCCCGGAAAGGGCGCGCGGGTGCGTGCGTTGCCGAAGAGGACTGTGCGCGCCATCCGCAGCTTGGAGGTGACGCCGGTGCGGATCACCGTGTCGTCCAGGTCGCTGATCACTCCGAATGCGCTCGCGGCCGGGGGCACCATGACGTGCGCCAGCGTCCGCACGGGCTCGTCGCCCTCGCGCGGCTCGAGGAGCTCCAGCACGACTTCGTGCCAGATGGCGTTGGGGGCGAAGGGGGGCCGCGGATCCACTTCGCACTCGAAATAGCCCTCGTCGTCAGTCGTCACGATGCGCTCGCCGCCGGCGAAGACGACGCGGACGCGGGCGCGCGGCACCTCGTCGCTCTCGAAGCGCTGGACCATGGAGGCGAGGTTCAGCCACGCGCTGTCCGCCGCGTCCGCCGCCGGGATGGGGGAGCCGCGCAGCACGCGCCCCCGCACGAAGCCCCGCTCCGGCGTCCCGTAGCCGCGGTACGCGTCGATGCGCGCCGCCTTTCCCGAGCCCCCGGTGGCGCCAAAGCGCCGCCGCTGCTCGTCGATCTTGTTGTCCACGCGGTCCAGGAAGCGCCCGAACCCCCTCGTCCAGTCTGCCACGCGCCGATCCTCCGCTGTCGTTCGGGCTCCCGTTGCCCCGTCGTGAAAGTAGTACCGCAACCACGGGGCTCACACAGAGACACAGAGCCACAGAGAGAAAGCTGAAGAGTCTCTGCTTCAATGCTTCCCTTTGTAGTTCTCCCTCTGTGGCTCTGTGGGAGATGCAGTTTCAGTGCGGACGAGGGCCGAATGGGGGCTCTGTCTCGTCTTCGCCGCGATCCTGGGCGCTCCACTCGCGGGGCTTGTCCGAGATGGGCTGCAGGATGACGTAGCTCAGCACGATCATCCCCAGCAGCACCAGCACCCCGATTCCCTGGCCCACGCGCGGCATCATGTGCGCCACCTGAATGGTCAGGTACGTGACAGCGGCCCAGATGATGGGGCCCGTGATGGCGGAGAAGCGCCCCACCATCCCGTAAAGCCCGTAGAACTCGCCGACGCGGGCAGGCGGGGTCAGGCGCAGCATGTACGGGCGATCCGCGGCCCACACGCCGCCCAGCGCGAGCCCCGCGCCCGCCGCCACCACGTACAGGCACCAGAGCGGAAGCCCCACAATGCCGACCACGCCCGCGAAGGTGAAGATCGCCATCCATCCGATCAGGACGAAATTCAGCGTGCGCCGCGGCCCGTGGCGGTCCGTCATCCACCCCCAGAAGAAGCCGCCGATTACCGCGAAGGTGATGGCGGACATGAGGATGAACTGCGCCTGCTTCTGCCCCGCCTCCTCCGTCATCCCCGTGCTGACGGCGACGTTGACGGTATACAGCGCCATGATGGAGATCACGGTGTTGATGGCGTCCGTGTAGAAGACGCGGCCCACCAGGAAGCGCACCAGGCCCGGGTAGCGCCCGCCTTCCTTGAGCGTGCGGATGGTCTGCGAGGTGGAGTCGCGCACCATCGCCCAGCCGATGGGGCGGGGGCGCGGGTTGCCGCGCTCGCGCACGAAGAGGAAGCAGGGGATGGAGAGGAGGAGGAAGGCGACGGCGATGGCGGTGAAGAGCAGCGGCTTGTTTCCCGTCCCGAG
>DASVTZ010000070.1 GCA_036387335.1 Longimicrobium sp. | reverse complement strand
AGACGACTTCGCGGAGGTACATGTGCAACAGGATAGATGATATCCTGCTGCGGAGTCAAGGTGAATTATAAATCCATGTACAACAAGTTTTCGGCAAATCCAACGATTTCGGGTATAAAAGTCCAGCATTGGCGCCAATTCGGTCTCTCGCGTGTACCTTTTACTGTCGAACCCCTGCTGTGTGAGCCTGCAGTTGCGGTTCCCTCCGTGCCTCCGCGCCTCCGCGTGAGCCCAGCGGTTTCCGGTGAATACGGGATTGGCCCCACCGGCCCGTGTTATGCTCACGGGGCGCAACATGAAACTGACGACCCGCTCCAGGCTGGACCTCGGCTTCGCCGTCGCGCTGCTCGCGCTGGTGGTGGTGGGGGTGATGTCGCTGTGGAGCCTGGCGCGCTTCCGCGAAGACCAGCACGAGCTGCAGCGCACGGCGGAGATCCTCCGCACGCGTGAGGCGGCGCTCTTCGCCCTCAGCCAGGCCGAGACGAGCCAGCGCGGCTACCTGCTCACGGGGCAGGAGGTCTTCCTGCGGCCGTACCGCCCGGCCACGCGCGCCATCCAGATCCACCTGCGCACCCTGGACTCCCTGGTGCGCGACCCGGTGGCGCGCGGGCGGCTGGCGGTGTTCAGGCAGGCGGTCACCCGCAAGCTGGCCATCATGGACAACACCCTGGCGCTCGCCCGCGCGGGAGACGTGGCGGGGGCCGTGGCGGTGGTGCGGCGAGGGACGGGGCGCGAGCTGATGGAACAGGCGCGGCGCGCGGCCGACGCCCTGGGCGCGGAGGAGGAGAGGTCGCTCGCCGCGGAACAGCGGATGGCGCGGCGCAGCGCCGGCGCCGCCACCTGGACCATCGTGCTGGGGAGCGTGCTGGCGTTCGTGGTGGTGTGGCTGTCGCGCCGCCGCATCCTGAGCGACCTTGCCGCGCGCACCGTGGCCGAGGCGGCGCTCGCCCGCAGCGCGCGCGGGCTGCGCTCGCTCTACGAGATCACCTCCAGCGGCGCGCTGGAGGAGCGCGAGCGCATCCGCAGGGTGCTGCGGCTGGGGCGCGAGCACTTCGGCATGAACGGCGGGGTGCTCGCGCGCGTGCGCGGCGACCAGTACGAGGTGGTGATGGCCGAGCCGCCGGAGCTCGGCATCTCCAGCGGCGACGTCTTTCCCCTGGCGGAGACGTACTGCTCCGTCCCCCTGCGCACGCGGCGTGCGGCGTCGGTGGCGCACGCGAGCGCCTCGCCGGAGTGGGGCACGCTCCCCTGCTTCAGCCGCTTCGGGATGGAGGCGTACATCGGCGGCCCGCTGTTCGTGGCGGGCGAGCTGTACGGGGCGCTCTGCTTCCTGGACCCGCGCCCGCGCTCCGCCTCGTTTGCGCCGGAGGACGAGGACCTGCTGCGGGTCTTCGCGCAGTGGATCGGCGGCGAGATCGAGCGGCTCCGGTCGCGCGAGGCGCTGCGCGAGCGCGAGGAGCGCTACCGCGGGCTGGTGGAGACCGCCAGCGACCTGATCTACACCGTGGACCGGCGCGGCGTCTTCACCTACGTGAACCCCGTGCTGGTGCGCACCACCGGCTACTCGGCCGACGAGCTGCTCGGGATGCGCCCCCTGCAGCTGGTGCGCAGGGACCGGCGCGAGGGGGTGCGCGCCTTCTACGCCACGCAGGTGCGCGAGAGGACGCCCGCCACCTACTTCCAGTTCCCCATCATCACCCGCGAGGGGCGCGAGATCTGGATCGGGCAGAACCACACGCTGCTGATGGAGGGCGACCAGGTGGAGGGGGCGCAGGCGCTGGCGCGCGACATCACCCGGCAGCGCGAGGTGGAGCGGCTCAAGGACGAGTTCCTCTCCATCGTCAGTCATGAGCTGCGCACCCCGCTCACCGCCATCCGAGGGTCGCTGGGGCTGCTGGCCAGCGGCAAGCTGGGCGCGCTGGAGGAGCGCGGGCAGCGGATGCTCTCCATCGCCGCGCAGAACACCGACCGGCTGGTGCGGCTCATCAACGACCTGCTGGACATCGAAAAGATCGAGTCCGGCACCGCCATCATGGAGCGGCGCGCGCTGGACGCCGGGTCGCTGGTGCGCGACGCGGCCGAGGTGATGGGGACGATGGCCTCCGAGGCGGGGGTACGGATCGTGGTGGAGGCGGAGCCGGCGCCCGTCTTCGCGGATCCCGACCGGCTGGTGCAGGTGGTCACCAACCTGGTGTCGAACGCCATCAAGTACGCGCCGCGCGACTCCGAGGTGCGGCTCAGCGTGCAGGCGCGCGACGGCCAGGCGGTGGTGCGCGTGGCCGACCAGGGGCGCGGCATCCCGGCGGCCCGGCTGGAGGCGATCTTCGAGCGGTTCGAGCAGGTGGATTCGTCCGACGCGCGCGACAAGGGCGGGACGGGGCTGGGCCTCCCCATCGCGCGCAGCATCGTGGAGCAGCACGGCGGGCGTCTGTGGGCGGAGAGCGAGTGGGGGCGCGGCAGCACCTTCACCTTCACCCTGCCGCTGGCCGGCGCCTCCACCCCCCCGCCGCCGCGCCCGGACGCGCGGCCGCTGGTGCTGGTGTGCGAAGCCGAGCCCCGAGGCGAGGCGGGCCGCCTGCTGGAGAGGGAGGGGTACCGCGTCGCCGTCGCGCGCTCCGCGGCCGAAGCGCTGCGCGCGGTGGAAGAGCTGCGCCCCGCAGCCATCCTGGTGGTGGCCACCGAGCCCGCGGCGGAGGGCGAGAAGACGCTGGACGCGCTGCGCCGCAACGAGCGCGCGCGGGAGATTCCCGTGGTGATCATGGGCGCGCTGGGCGGGGGGGAGACGGGCCTGGACATTGCCACGGTCGCGGGGTGGATCGCCCGCCCGTCGAGAGGCGGAGCGCCGGTGGACGGCGCCGGTGCGCGGGAGCACGTCGGAGTCCTGATCGTGGAGGACGACGAAGGGGTGGCCTCCATCCTCTGCGAGATGCTGGGGCGGCGCGGCATCACCAGCGTCCACGCCCGCTCCGGCTCCGAGGCGCTGCGCCTGGCCGCGGAGGTGGATTTCGGCCTCCTGATCCTGGACCTGGGGCTGCCGGACGCGGACGGCTTCGAGGTGGTGGAGCACCTGCAGCGCGACCGGCGGCTCAGCGACGTGCCCGTGCTCGTCTACACCGCGCGCGACCTGGGCGCCGCCGACCGCGAGCGGCTGAGGCTGGGCCGCACCGAGTTCCTTACCAAGAGCCGCGCTCCGCTGGAAGAGGTGGAGTCGCGTGCGCTGGCCCTGCTGGGCAAACTCATCACCGGGGGCTCCGCGAGTGCCGAAACGCATCCTGATCGTGGATGACGAGGACGACATCCGTGAGGTGGCGCAGATGACGCTGGAGATGATGGCCGGCTGGGAGGTGCGCGCCGCTCCCTCCGGCGAAAGCGCCCTCTCCATGGCCGCCGCCGATCCGCCGGACGCCATCCTGCTCGACGTGATGATGCCGGGGATGGACGGCCCGGCCACACTCGCGCGGCTCCTGGCCGACCCGGCCACGGCGCGGGTGCCCGTCGTCTTCCTGACGGCCAAGGCGCAGGCCGCCGAGCAGCGGCGGCTGGCGGAGATGGGGGCGGCCGGCGTGCTGGCCAAGCCCTTCGATCCCGCGCGGCTGGCGGAGCAGGTGTCGCAGGTGCTGGGGTGGCCGTCCTGACCGGTAGCGCCGTGCCCGATCTGCTGATCGGCGGCTTTCCCGAGGCCGTGGTGGCGGCGCTCGTCCGCGCCTTTCCCGCCGCGCGCCTGCGCCGCGTGGACAGCGGGCGCGAGGTGCTGGACGAGCTGGAGCGCGGCCGGTGGGCGCTCCTCCTGCTGGACCATTCGCTCGCGGGGCCACCGGCCATGGAGGTGCTGCGCCACGCCCGGCTGCGCGGCGCCCCCATCCCCCCCGTGCTGTACGCGCTCGGACGCGAGTCCGGGGGCGGCGTGGCGCACCAGCTGGTGGACGAGCTGGGGGTGCACCGGCTGCTCTACCATCCGCTGGACGCGCGCGAAGTGGCGCGCGAGGTCACGTCGCTGCTGGACATGCCCGCCCGCGAGCCGGCGCCCGCGCCCGCCGCCACGCGCGAGCAGCTGGGCACCGCGCTGGCGGAGATCTGGGAGCGCTTTCGCGGCACCACGCTGGCGCGCGTCGATGCGCTGGAGTCGGCCGCCGTCGCCGTGCTGGAGGGGGCGCTGACGCCCGAGGAGCGCAGGGGGGCCGAGCGGGAGGCGCACAAGCTGGCCGGCGGGGTGGGGACGTTCGGCTTCGCGGAGGCTTCGCGGGCGGCGCGCGCGGTGGAGCTGATGATGGAGGGGACGCGCCCCCTGGAGCCCGCCGACGCGCTGCGCCTGAGCGAGCTGGTGCTCACCCTGCGCCGTGAGCTGGAGCGTCCCCCCGCCACCCCCGCCGCACCCGCGCCGGACGCGGCCGGGCGCGCGTCGCTGCTGGTGGTGACGGACGACGCGGAGCTCGGCGAGCGGGTGGCGATGGAGGCGGAGGGGCGGCAGATTGCGGCGTGGCGGCTGGCCGACCCCGCCGGGGTGCGCCGCGCCCTCGCCGAGCGCGCGCCCGACGCGGTGGTGGCGGACCTCTCCCGCAGCTGGGCCGGCGAGGCGGGGCTCCGGCTGCTGGACGAGCTCTCCGCTGACGGCGCGGACCGCCCCGTGGTGGTGATCGCGGGGCAGGACGGCTTCGCGGAGCGCATCGAGGCGGCCCGCCGCGGCGCGCGCGCCTTCCTCTCCCGCCCTGTTCCCCCCCGCGCAGTGGTGGACGCGGTGGCCGCCGCCCTGCGCCTGACGGACGTGGCGGGGAGCCGCGTGCTGGCGGTGGACGACGATCCGCAGATCCTGGCCTCGCTGCGCACCCTGCTGGAGGCGCGCGGGCTCACCGTCACCACGCTGGCCGATCCGCTCCGCTTCTGGGAGACGCTCGAGCGCGCGCGCCCCGACCTGCTGATGGTGGACGAGGACATGCCCCACGTGAGCGGCGTCGAGCTGTGCCGCGTGGTGCGCGCCGACCCCCGCTGGCGCGCCCTCCCCGTCCTCTTCCTGACCGCCCGCACCGACTACGCCTCGGTCAAGCGAATCTTCGACGCGCGCGCGGACGACTACGCCAGCAAGCCCTTCGCCGGTCCGGAGATCGTGGCGCGCGTGGAGAGCCGGCTGGAGCGGGTGCGGCTGGAGCGCACCCTCGCCGAGCGCTCGGAGGGGGGCGGCACGGGCCGGCGGCTGGCGGAGGAGTGCGAGCGCGTGCTGGCCATCGCGGGGCGCACGCGCGCACCCGCCGCCTACGCCGTGCTGCGGGTGGACGGGGCGGAGGCGCTGCGCGCGCGGCTGGGGGCGCCGCTCTGGGAGCCGGTGGTGCAGCGGGTGGCCGCCCTGCTGCGCGACGCCGCCCAGCCGGGAGACGTGGTGGCGCAGTCCGGCGCCGAGGAGCTCACCGCCGCCCTCTACGGCGGCGACCGCGACACGGCCGTGCAGCTCCTGGAGGAGGTGGTGCGGCGCGTGTCCGACGAGGAGGTCCCCGCGCCCGGCGGCGCGGTGCGCGTCTCGCTCTCCGGCGGAGTGGCGGAGTACCCGGCGGACGGGCGCACCCCCGCCGACCTGCGCCTGGCCGCCGACGACGCCCTCCTCCGCGCGCAGGAGCAGGGCGGGGGACGGGTGCTCCCCGCCGGGTGGAGCGCGGACACGCCCCGCGCCGAGGTGGTGGACGTGGCGGTGGTGGACGACGATCCCGCGCTGGCCGAGCTGCTGCGCCAGGCGCTGGACACGCGCGGCCACACTACGCGCCGCATCACCGACGGCGACGAGGCGGTGGAGCTGCTGGGCGGGCGCCATCCCCGGCTGCGCGCCCGCGTCATTCTGCTGGACGTGGACCTCCCGGGGCGCGACGGCTTCACCGTGCTGCGCGCGCTGGCCGCGGACGGGGTGGCGGCGCGCACGCACGTCATCATGCTCACCGTGCGCGCGGGTGAGGCGGAGGTGGTGAAGGCGCTGGAGATGGGCGCCGCCGAGCACGTCGCCAAGCCGTTCAGCATCCAGGTGCTGCTGCGGCGCGTGCAGCGCGCCCTGGGCGCGGAATAGCATGGACGAGCTGCGGCTGCTGCGCGTGGCGCTCGTGGTGCTGGTGGTGCTCTTTGCCGCTTCCGTCGCGCTCATCGTGGTCCATGGCATCTGGCTCCGGGTGCGCCGCCGGCGCCGCGGCGCGCTCCTGGCCGAGGGGCGGGCGGTGATGGCGAAAGTGGCCACTTCGTCCACTCTGGAGCCGGGCGCGGTGCGCCGGCTGCGCGCGCTCCCGGGCGGCGTGCAGAGCCAGCTGCTGGTGGAGCTCACCCGAAACCTGGGGGGCTCGGTGCGGGAGCGCGTGGGAGTGCTGGCGCGCGAGCTGGGGCTGCTGGACCGCGCGCGCCGCCTGACCCGCAACCGCTGGTGGTGGCGCCGTCTGCGCGGTCTGCGCCTCCTCACCGCGTTCGGCGGCGACGAGGCGGTGGCGGTGCTCCCCCTCTTCCACGATCCGCATCCCGCGGTGCGCGCGCAGGCGGCCGAGTGGGCGGGCGACCATCCCTCCGGCGCCGCCGTGCGCGCGCTCCTGGAAATGCTGGCGGACCCCACCACCCTCTGCCGCTTCGCCGTGCAGGACTCCATCCTGCGCGTGGGGCTCGCCGCCGCGGAGCCGCTGGCCGCTCACCTGGCGGCCTCCTCCGGACGCGCCGCCGCACCCGCGCTGGAGGTGGCGGCGGCGCTGGCGCAGCCCTCCTTCGCGGAGCCCGCGCTGCGCCTCTGCCGCGACCCCGACCCCGAGGTGCGCGCCCGCGCCGCGACGGTGGTGGGCGCCGTGCAGCCGCCGGAGTGCGACACCGTGCTGGCCGGGCTCCTGTCCGATGCCGACCCCGGTGTGCGCGCTGCTGCGGCGGCGGCGCTGGGGCGCATCGGCCACTGGCCCTCCGCGCCCGCCGTGGCGAGGCTCCTGCGCGACCCCGTCTTTCCCGTGCGGCGCGCGGCGGGGCTGGCGCTGCGCGTGCTGGGGAGCCCCGGCATGCTCCTGCTGGGCCGCTACCGCGCCGACGCCGACCCCTTCGCGGCCGACATGGCGCACCAGGTGCTGGACCTTCCCGACGCATCGCACGGGGCCGCGTGAGCGTGGACCTGGGGCACGTGGCCGAGGTGGTGCTGATCCGCCTGGAGTGGGCGGTCCTCTTCTACTTCCTCGCCGTCAACTCCATCTACCTGCTCCTGCTGGTGAGCGCCGTGCTGGAGATGCGCGAGCACGTCCTGCTCTCGCGCGGGGAGAGCCGCTGGCGGGTGCTGGGCTCGTCGCTCACCCCCACCATCAGCATGCTGGCCCCCGCGTACAACGAGGAGGCCACCATCGCCGAGAGCCTGCGCGCTCTCCTCTCGCTGAGCTACCCGTCGCTCGAAGTGGTGGTGGTGAACGACGGCAGCAAGGATGCGACGATGGAGCTGCTGAAGGAGCACTTCGACCTCGTCCCCATCCACCCCGTGTACGAGCGGGTGATCCCCTGCCAGCCGGTGAAGGGGCTGTACCGCTCGCGCAGCCGCCCCAACCTGGTGGTGGTGGACAAGGAGAACGGCGGCAAGGCGGACGCCCTCAACGCCGGCGTCAACCTCTCCACCGGGGCGCTGGTGTGCGCCATCGATGCGGACACCCTCATCGAGCCCGACTCGCTGCAGCGCATGGTGCGCCCCTTTCTGACGGCGACGGACGTGGTGGCGGCGGGGGGCACGGTGCGCATCGTCAACAACTCGGTGGTGCGCGCGGGGCGGGTGGTGCGCACGAGGGCGCCGCGCAGGGCGGTGCCGGGGTTCCAGGTGGTGGAGTACCTGCGCGCCTTCCTCTTCGGGCGGCTGGGATGGAACCGGCTGGGCGGCAACCTCATCATCTCCGGCGCCTTCGGCCTCTTCCGGCGCGACGCGGTGGTCTCATCCGGCGGCTACGTGCACGACACGGTGGGCGAGGACATGGAGCTGGTGCTGCGGCTGCGGCGGCTGGGATACGAGCGGGGCGGGCCCAGCCGGGTGGCCTTCATCCCGGACCCGGTGGCGTGGACTGAGGCCCCTGAGACGCTGCGCGTGCTGGGCCGCCAGCGCGACCGGTGGCAGCGAGGGCTCTCGGACGTGCTCTGGCGGCACCGGCGCGTCCTCTTCAACCCGCGCTACGGGCGGATGGGGATGCTCGTCTACCCGTACTTCTTCTTCGTCGAGCTGCTGGGGCCGGTGGTGGAGGCGATCGGCATCGTGGGGCTGGCGGCGGGGCTGCTGACGGGCGCGGTCAACGTCCCCTTCGCCATCCTCTTCTTCCTGGTCGCCTACGCCCTGGGCGCGCTCCTCACCGTGATGACGCTGGCGCTGGAGGAGGTGAGCTTCCACCGCTACGACCGCTTCATGGACCGCTTTCTGCTCGTGGGGTGGGCGCTGCTGGAGAACGTGGGCTTCCGCCAGCTCACGGTGGTGTGGCGGCTGAGGGGGATGTTGAAGTACCTGCGGGGCAAGCGCGACTGGGGCGTTATGGAGAGGCGCGGATTCGCCGCGCCCACGAAAACGGGTACGGAGAGCTGATGCGATGAAGGGATGGACCACGTGCTTCGTGGCGCTGGCGATGCTCCCGGCCGCGGCGGCGGGCGCGCAGGAGGCGGGGTGCGAGCCCGGGCCCGGATGCGCCGTTCCCCGGCCGGTGGAGGAGGCGGCCGCGGTGAACCGCGCGTCGCTGGAGTACGGCATCACCTACTTCGGCGGCGGCTCGGAGCCGGAGCCGTGGCACACCGCCAGTGCCGAGCTGTCGCGCAAGACGCGCCCGGTGACGCTCGTGGCCCGCGCCACCGTCGCCGAGCGCTTCGGCCAGCGTGGGGAGCAGTTCGAGCTGGACGCCTATCCCCGCATCTCCCCGCGCTTCTACGGCTACCTGAACGCCGGCTGGTCGCCCTCGGACATCTTTCCCGAGCTGCGGCTGGGCGCGGAACTCTACGCCAACGCGGGCGGCGGCACCGAGCTCTCGGCGGGCGCGCGGCGGCTGGAGTTCGCGGAGCAGTCGGTGACGATCCTCACGGGCTCGGTGGGGCGCTACGCGGGCAACTACTACTTCTCGGCCCGCCCCTACGTCACCCCGCGCGAAGACGAGGGGACCTCGTACTCCGCCACGCTGCTGGCCCGCCGCTACTTCAGCAGCGCGGACTCGTACGCCACGCTCACCGTGGGCGCCGGCACCGCCGCCACCGAGAGCGCGCAGGAGTTCGAGCTGGACCGCGTAAGCTCCCAGCGCGTCGGAGTGTACGGCAAGACGCCGGTGGGGCGCCGGCTGGGCGTGCGCTGGTCCGCCGGCTACGAGCACGAGGAGCTGACGCGCACCGTGGATCGCCAGCGCCTGACCGGAGGCCTGGGGCTGGAGCTGCGCTTCTGATGCTGCGGCTCCTCCGCTTCGTCTACCTCTGGGGGACGATCGGCTTCTTCGCCGGGACGCTGACGCTGCTGGGCCCCGTTCGCTGGATGACGGCCGCCCTCCGCGCCCGCGGCTCCGCCGAGCGGACGGAGGACCTGCTGGTGCGCGGGGTGATCGTGCTGCTGCTCGCGGGCACGGGCTATCTCGCATGGCGTCTGGCGCGGCGCACCGACGCGCCCGGGAGCCGTGGCCGGTGGGGTGCGCCACTGGCCACCACCGCGCTCGCCGGGCTGGCGCTGGTCCTGTGGATGAACCCGCGCCTGGTGAACAGCGCCGGGGAGGTCGATGCCGGGGAAGGGGAGCGCTTCGTCTTCGGCCCGTACCCGGACCGGGCGCGGCTGGCGGAGCTGAAGCGGCGCGGCTTCACCGCGGTCGTCTCGCTGCTGCACCCGGCCGTGGTCCCTTTCGAGCCGCGGCTGATCGCGCAGGAGAACGCCGCCGCGCGCGCCGTGGGCATTAAGCTCATCCACACCCCCATGCTCCCCTGGGTCAGCGAGAACGAGGGCTCCGTCGCGCGCTTGCGGGCGCTCGCCAAGAGCCGCGGCGGGCGCTACTACGTCCACTGCTACCTGGGAAAGGATCGCGTCAACGTGGTCCGCCGCATCCTGCGCGACTCCGACGTGCCGCTGCGCGAAGCCGAGGCCGAGAACGGCGCGCGCCGCATCGCCGACGTGCCGGCGTTCGAGCGCGGCGGCATCTACCACTTCGGCGACTCGGTCCACGTGGCGCCGTACCCCACCGACGAAGAGTGGGTGGGCTACGTCCTCTCCGGCTCCGTGCGGCAGGTGCTCTCGCTTCTGGACCCCGCCAACCCCGAGGACACCGTCTGGATCGGCAAGGAGCAGGGGCTGGCGCGCCGGTACTCGATGCGCGTGGAGAGCGCCCCCATCCGCGCGATGCCGTACGACCCCGCACAGGCGCTGGCCGCGGTGCGCCGCGCCCGCGCCATGCAGCGCCCGCTGATGGTGCACGCCTTCCGCTCCGTGTCACCCGCGACGGAAGCGTTCGTGCAGGCGTGGCGCACCGGCCTTCCCCCGCTCCCGCCCTCGCTCTTCGCCGAGCCGATGCGGGGCGGAGCAGTGCGGGTTCTGGCCGCCAACGTCGCCGCCGGCCCGCGTCCGGCACCCAACGAGTTCGGCGCGTACCTGCACCAGCGCGGCGTGCGCGGCATCGTCTACCTGGGCGGGTCCAACTCCCCCGAAGCGCGCGCCGACGCAGAGGTCGCGCGCTCCGCGGGTCTCGCGTGGCACGTCCTCGATCCCGGCCCGCGGCTGGATACGCTGATCGCGGCGGGCGGGCCGTGGTACCTGTACGGCCCCTCGCTCGCCGCCGCCCTTCCGGCGCTGGACGCGCGCCTCGACCCTGGAGTGCCGGCGCCGTGAGGACGAGCGGGCTCGCCGCGCTCCTCCTCGCACTCGCAATCCCCGTGGCCCACGACCGCGCCGCAGCGCAATCCGCCGCCCGCATCACCGCCTTTGATCCGTCGTCCGGCACGCTCTTCCCCGGCGACGAAGCCGCGGCGCGCGTGCGCGTGCGCAACGACGGCCGGCGCGCGGACACCTTGTGGATCGGCTACAGCGTCCAGGATCCCACCGGGCGCTGGCACGATGTCGCCTCGCGCCCCGTCATGCTGGCGGCGGGCGAGGAGTCCGCCCCCGTACCGCGCGTCTGGCGCGTTCCGCCGGACGCAGCCACTGGCCCGCACCGCGTGGTCGCGGCCGTCTGGAGCTCGCCCCCGGAGCGCGCCGGCGCCGTTCGCCTCGCCACCGCGGACCGCCCGGCGGCCTTCACCGTCTTCCGCCGCCACGACGACTTCGCCGCCCTGGACACGGCGCGGTGGAGCCGCGGCAGACACCTCCTCGGCCGCGGCCGCGTGGTGCCGGCCAACGTCGCGGTACAGGATGGCCGCCTGCGCCTCACCGTCACGTCCGAAGGGCATCGCGGCGCGGAGCTTCGCACGCGCACACGCCACCTGCACGGGAGCTACGCGGTGCGCATGCGCAGCGCGCCCGTCCCCGGCACCGTCACCGCGCTCTTCCTCTACCAGGACGTCGCGGAGGGCAACGACGAGATCGACATCGAGATCGTGAACGTCCCGCCCGCGCGCGTCATCCTGGCGACCTGGGCGGGGGGCGAGATCACGAACCGCGCCGAGCTCCCGCTCCCCTTCGACCCCGCCGCGGACTTCCACGAGTACCGCATCGACTTCCACCCTGGCCGCGTCGCATTCCTGATCGACGGCGCCGAGGTCCGGCGCTGGACCCGCGCCCTTCCCACGCACCCGATGCGCCTGATGGTGAACGCGTGGTGGCCGCGCTGGCTCACCCCGCCGTCAGCCGCCAGCGGGCACGCGGAGGTGGAGTGGGTGCGGTATTGAAGGGAGGCCCTCACCCCCGCTCGTTCCTCGCTGCCCCCTCTCCCGATAACAGGAGAGGGCTCCGCCCTCTGTTATCGAGAGAGGGGGCGGGACTGAATGGCCCCCTCCCCCCGGCTCAATCCCCCGCCTGCGGGGGCGCAGGGCGGGGGAGGGGGAGAACTGCGCTGCGCGCCCGCACGGACCTGGTAGGGGCGCGATTCATCGCGCCCGTGCCACGGGTCCGCCCCGCCCTCATGCGCCGCACGAGACCGCTTCTGCGGTCTTCGCGTGGTTCCAGCCGGGGGATTCATCCCCCGGTTCGCCGTGCCCCCGCATTCATCCCCGGCGTTCATCCCCCGGCGTTCATCCCCCGGCGTTCATCCCCCGGCGGCGCCAGCGTTGCCCCGGGCGGCTCAGCTCAGAGATCGGGCGCGATGAGGATGTTGGTTTGCGAGCCCAGGGGAACCACGGCTCGGGGTGGCCGGCGGATCAGGAGGGGGAGCCGCGACCACTGCTCAGGGGTGAGGGTTGCGCGCGCCTGCTCGAATCCGCCCATGAGCAGCGACTGCGCCTGCGCCAGGAGCTGGGACGTGCCCGCCGGCTGTGTGACCTCCGTTTCGACCAGCGCGCTCGCGAGCGAAGCCACCCCGCGGGCTACGGAGTCCGCCGCGGCGCGCAGGGCACTTCTCTGTTCCGGACCGAGCTGAACGTTCCGCTCCGCGGCGCCGCCGAGCACCAGGGATGGAGTGTTCTGCCATTGGCGAAGGATCTCCCGGCGGATGTCCTCCGGGGCGGCGGAGGCACGCAGGGTGGAGATGGATGACATCATCGCCTGCGTCGCGGGGTCCGCGCCCATCGTCAGGCGCATCTGGAGGCGAACGGCGAAAGGCCGGCTTGTCACGACATCTCTGCCGAACGACGGGTTCACCTCGTATGCGTAGCGGCGTGTGGAGGGGTCGAATCCGGTGACGCGGAGGAGGACCGGGTTCGGAGAGACGTCCTGGCCCCATCCACGAAGGCCATCCGCGCCGTGGAGACGGCGGTCCAGGCCGGCGGTGATGTTCTCTCCCACGACCATGAAGTGGGCGCCGCGCTGCACGCCGCGTGGCCGGATGTTGAGCTGCACGTCCAGCCGCGGGTTCCAGGGCCCACGGCAGCTGTTGCGCGCCGCCACGCGACCGAGCTGCCCCCGCAGGCACGAACGCACTCCGGCGGGGGCGCGATCGATCAACTCCGACATTTCGCGGGCGACACCGGCCTCGCGTGCCACCGACGGATCGAAGACGAAGGCCCGGTCGTTGGCGAAGCCGTCGCCGTTCACGTCCGTGTCCACCATGGGCGTGAACGGTGCACCCGAGGTCACGACCCCGTACAGCGTGAGCGACATCCACCGCGAGACTGACCGGTCGACCGAGAGCTGGAAGGCGTGACGCTGCTCGAAGTCGGCTGGAGCCCAGGATGCGCGGCGCGGATCACCGGCGGTGCTGGGGAGCGATGCGGCGGGGCTGGGCAACGAGGACGCGTGATCCCGCGAGCGGGTCAGGGTATAGTGCGCCCTCAGCAGTCCTACTCCGAACATGCGCGTGGCCGACACGGAGATCTGCTCCGACGCGGACCTTCCCGCCGCATCTACGGCTCGAACGACTCCTGCGTCGTCCCGGCGCCGCGAGGCGCTGAGCACGGCGCGGCCGGTGGCAGGGTCGATCGCCCCGGGGGCGGCGTACACGGGGCGCCCTCCCTCGTGGGCCAGCGTGAACGCGGGACTCGCCGCCAGGTTCTGGTCGATCCCCAGCGGGAGTCTGCGGCCACGGCTGGCACTCGCCGCCACCTCCAGCGAAGTGTCGGACTTCTTGTGGAGCCAAAAGGATTCCAGCGATGCGCGCCACAGGCCGGGCACGCCGAATCCGCGCGTGAACCCGGTTGTCCCCGCCGGGTCGCTCGCCCGCGTCTCGTCATCCCCTATGCATCGGGTAGGCACGGACGACGGATCTCCGCGGTAGCTATCCCACCGCGGCGACGGCGCTGCCGCGCCGACGCATTCGAGGCGCACGCCGTACCCGAGACCCGGCTCCACCCGCAGCGCCGCGAGCGAGCGCGTCGGCGCGGCCGCCCTGAACCGCCCGGCGCCGCCGCGAACGACCCACTCCATCCGCGGCGTGTTGCGGGTCCACGTGAACCCCGCGCGTGGGCTCAGGGACCATGGTGAAGTCCCAGGCTCGGCAACGAGCGACTCTCCCGGATCCAGCGCGCCCGGCAGCTCGAACGCGGTTCGCTCCACGCGTACGCCCCAGGTGACGCGCAGCCCGCGCCTGGGCGTCCAGAGGTCGCCGGCGTACAATGCGTGCGTGGCCGTGACCGCCTCCCCCACACCGCTCCCCAGCCAGCGGGTGAAACGCACCGGACGTCCCGCTTCCACGTCCGCGAGCGTGGCGAAGGTGAAGGTGCCGAACCGGTCGTTCATCGCGCTGGCCTCCACGCGCTCGCGCAGGTACAGCGCGCCCGCCTGCAGCTGGTGCGCACCTCGCCCAAGTTCGATGGTGACGCGGTCGGAGAGCTCGATCGCCGTACGGTCCTCCGCCGGCCACGCCTGCGCATCGCCGCCAAACGACAGGGTGGAGATCCCCCGGCTTCCGTCGACCAGGTCGGAGCGGAGCCACAATTCTCCGGCAGGCAGTGCCGCGCCGGGTGCGCTTCGCTGGTCCGTGCTGGAGAGGTAGACGGAGGCGTCGTGGGTAGCGCCGCCGCGGAACCGCGTGAACGCCTTGAGCAACACTCCGCCACTCTGTTCACGCGTC
This sequence comes from Longimicrobium sp., assembly GCA_036387335.1. NCBI lineage: Bacteria > Pseudomonadati > Gemmatimonadota > Longimicrobiia > Longimicrobiales > Longimicrobiaceae > Longimicrobium > Longimicrobium sp. The sequence continues at coordinate 5,964 of DASVTZ010000070.1, read as the reverse complement.
TCGGCGCCGTCGGACGCCGAGAACGGCGACCTGTATCCGTCGGACGTGCGCCGGCGCGCATCGATGCGCAGGGTGAGGGAGTGGCGCGAGCCTGGCAGATAGTCGAAGCGCGCGAGGATCGCGCCCGTCGAGGTCCGCGCATCCGCATCCGGGGCGTTCCGCATCCCGAGCCCTTCCACGATCTGGAGGAGGCGCCGGGCCGAGTCCGCCGATACACCGAACGATTGGAGGCGCGGATCGTCAGGGTCCAGCGCGCGCGCGGGCGACTCCTGAACCACCACCTGTCCGGCTCCGTACACGAAGAGGCGGCCGGGAACGATCGGGCCACCCCCGCCGCCCCCGAGCCGCCCGGTGCCCATGCGCTCCCGTGCGCCATACGCCAGGTTCGGGTTCTGGAGCGCCATGCGGAAGGCGCCGCCCCAAAGGTTGGTGCCGCTCATGGTGCGCCCAGCCAGCTCGCCGCCGGTAAACTGGCCCCGGGACACGTCGTAGGGGTGCGCGATGACGCCCGCCGCCGCGAGTGCCTCGGGGGGCAGGCTCCCGGCGTCGAATCCCGCTCCGTCCACCGTCGTGCGGTTGGCGGACGGCCCCTGCCCGGCGATGGAGAGCCCGCCTGCACCGCGGATCACCTGCCCGGACGTTCCGGCCGATGCCGCCAGGTCGCCGGGATCGCCCGGATAGCGCGTGGAGATGCTGGCGGCACGGGACGCCACCGACGCGCCAGGAGCCTCGGCTCGCCGTTCCGCCTGCGGCGTGCGACGCGGGGCTCGCACCGTGAGCCCCTCGAGCACCGTGGGCGTACCCATCGCGGGGGCAAGCCGAAGGTCGCGGATCGCCCCCGCCGACGCGGCATCAACCAGCACGGTGCCGCCCACGAAGCCCGGCATTTCCACGGACAGCGCGTATTCGCGTCCGGGACGCACCCGCACCAGATAGCGTCCCGCGGCATTCGTGAGGGTGGACGCGGACGCGCGATCCCCTGCCGCGGGATCGCGAGCTTCCACACGCGCCCCTGAGAGCGGCGCACCCGCCGTGCTGGTCACCCGGCCCGAAATCGTCACCGTCTGGCCGCTGGCCGCGCTGCTCCACCCGATCACGAGCAGAATGGCGAGCAGCACCTGGCGCCCGAGATCAGGCAGCCAGCGGGCGGCCCGTATAGAACGGGCCTCGCGTGTCGGCTTCATGAATTCCGGCGAGGTGTCTCAGCCCCGGCCCGCCGGCCTAGTACTCGGCAGCGTCGTGCTCGTGACGGTGTAATCGCGAACAGCGCTCCCGCGGCGCACCCGGAACACGTATACCGTCCCCGGCTCACCGAACATCGCCTCCGGCTCACGCGAGTCGCGCCCATTCACCAGGAGCACGACGTCGCCCGGCCGCAGCCCTACGCGGTCCGCCGGAGAACCCGGATCGACGGTGGCGATCGTCGGATGGTGCGCCCACCGCATCGTACCGCCGGGCCCGAACTGGGGCACCATGGAGATGTTGATGCCGGAGTATGGCACCTTGGACCGCACCCGCGACGATGTTACGCTCTGCCCCACCCCGGGCCCAGGCTGCTGTGCCGCGGCGGCAACGGGCAGCCCAACGCAGAATACCGCGGCAAGCAGCGGAACGTGTAAGCGCATCGTGAAATCCTCCATCGTCATGTGGGCGCCAGCATCGGCTGGCGTTCAGGTGCGGCTGCGCGAACCCTTCAGCGCGCGGGCGACGTACTCCTCGATGGCGCCAAGCCCATCGCCGGTAACCAGGGTTCCGTTGACCAGTATGGAAGGAGTCGAGTTGACGCCGAGCCTCCTCGCCGCCGCCTGATCACGCTCGATCCGCTGGGCGGGCCCGCTCTCCTTCATGCACTCACTGAACAACTGGAGGTTCGGGATTTTGGCATCCTCGGCGAGCGCGGACCAGATGTCGCCGTGCAGCGAATCCTGCCGCGCGAACACCGCATCGTGGTACGCCTCGAAGCGGCCCTGGCGCTCCGCGCAGATGCTTGCGTGAGCCGCCGGAGCCGCAAAGGGATGGTACTCGAGCGGGAAGTGCCGGTAGACGAGTGCCACCTTCCCGGGGTTCGCCTCGCGAAGCGCGCGCAGGCGCCCCGCCATCATGCCGCAGTAAGGGCATTGGAAGTCCGAAAACTCGACGATCGTCACCTGTGCGTCGGTCGGTCCGATGCGGGATCCTTCCACGTAGCGGCGCCAATCACTCACGTTTCGCGCCTGCGGGTTGTACGCGGCCGGTACCGGGCGGGCGGCGGCGAGCTCCCTACGGACGGCGAGCCCCGTCACGACGAGCGCACAGCACACCAGAAGCGCCGTCGCGGCGTTGGCGAAGAACCTGTTCATGCTCTGACCCGAGCGAGATCGTGAAGAAGCGCGTGCAAATACAGGATCGGTGAAGGAACCGTCCTCCACCGATCCGCGGCGGCTCACTCGACGGGGGGCTCGTCGAGAGCGGTGATGCACTCGCTGTTCGTGATCTGGCACGGGCTCGTCGTGTACCCGTCGTGTACCAGCACCTCGCCCTGCCGCTCGCGCAGCTCGAAGCGATGTACTCGCAGTACGCTCGAACCGAATCTACGCAGTCGAACTTCGCTTCCGCCTGTACCGGGGCGGGCGCGCTGAGGAGTACCGCGCCTGACACGATGGTGAGAAGCGAAGCGAGTGAAACGCGTGCCCTGATGCCCATTGAGCCTCCCAATGAAAGGGCGAACGCACGCACACTTAAAGCGCCATTGTGTACCGAGGTGCATTGTATTCTTCGAAGAACGGCGCGTCAAGAAGTTTTTTTCGGGTCGTCCAAGCGCGGGAAATGTTCCCTCCGATGCGATTCCGGAGGCCCTCACCCCCGCTCGTTCCTCGCTGCCCCCTCTCCCGATAGCAGGAGAGGCTGCGCCTCTGTTATCGGGAGAGGGGGCGGGAACTGAATGGCCCCCTCCCCCCGGCCCCCTCCCCCGTCTGCGGGGGCGCAGGGCGGGGGAGGGGGAGAACCGACGTTCGCGACGCATGGACCTGGTAGCGCCCGTGTCACGGGCCGCACCGCAGCCCACGAGACCGCTTCAGCGGTCTTCGCGTGGTTCCAGCCGGGGGCTTCAGCCCCCGGCGTCCTGCCCGACGGCCACGGGCACCGCCCCCTGAGCGAGCTGACCCCCTTCTACGCTGGTACGGAAGTCGGCTTCACGGCCCGCCTCGTGCTGGACGAGGTCCCCAGCCTCACCCGCGCGGTGCCGAGCCGCGGCTGGAGTGGACGAGCTGGCTGGGCAGGTCTTCGCTTCCCGCGGCAAAGGTGATCAAGATGAGGGCTCCGTGAGGTTCCTGGCGCTGGGCGACTCGTACACCATCGGCGAGGGCATCGCGGAGGCCGAGCGCTGGCCCGTGCGCCTGGTGGCTCTGCTGGCGGAGCAGGGCATCCGCCTCGATCCGCCCGAGATCATCGCCCGCACCGGCTGGACGACGGACGAGTTGGACGCCGCCATCGACGCGGCGGCCCCGGCGGGCCCGTACTCGCTGGTCTCGCTGCTGGTTGGCGTCAACAACCAGTACCGCGGCCGCTCAGCGGAGGAGTACCGCGAGCACTTCCGCTTCCTCCTGGCCCGCGCGATCGGCTTCGCGGGGAACGAGGCGCGGCGCGTGCTGGTGCTCTCGATCCCCGACTGGGGCGTCACTCCGTTCGCCGCCGGCCGCGACCGCGCCGCCATCGCGCACGAGATCGACATCTTCAACGCCGTCGCGCGCGACGAGGCCGCCCACGCCGGCGCCCGCTGGGTGGACGTGACCCCCGCCTCCCGCGCCGCCGGTGCCCGCATGCTCGTGGATGACGGACTGCACCCCTCCGGCGCCGCGTACGAGGAGTGGGCGCGGCTGGCGCTGCCGCACGCGGTGGAGGCGCTGCGGGCGGGGTAGGGGGCCCCCACCCCCTTTCGTCACCTCGCGGCGCCTCCCCCAAAACTACCTGGGGGAGGGGCATGTGCATGCATGGGTGCGCGGGGGCATGGGGGCGGCGCGCGGGCGGGCACGGGCAGCCACGTGGGGCGGCCCCTACGGGGTTCGGGTTGCGTCGGTCGGTGCGGAGGTGGGGCGGGCGGTGGGCAGACACGCAGGTCACACGCAGGTCTGCCCCTACGGGTTCGGTGTTAAAGGGCGGACGGCGGAGCAGCGTCAGGCACGGGCGCGATGAATCGCGCCCCTACGGGGCATCCGTGAGGCGCGGGCGAAGTTCTCCCCCTCACCCGCCCTGCGCCCCCGCAGGCGGGGGAGGGGGCCGGGGGGAGGGGGCCCTCCTACCGCCCCCGCGCGCTGTCCACTCCCAGCAGCTCCACCGAGCCGGCGCGGCTCACCTTGATGCGCACCGGCGTGCCCACGCGGAGCTGCTGGAAGCGGTCGAGGGTGACGGGGGCTTCGTGGAGGTCGCCGTCCTTTTCGCGGAAGCGGAGGATGTACTTTTCGGTGCGGGCGCCCTCGCGCTGGCGCTCGCGCAGGCGGGCGACTGGCCAGGCGGGGTCCGCGAGCTCGCTCGGCTCGTCGGCCACGCCGCGGGCCGCGAGGACGGTGTCGCGCACCCAGCGCTCGATGTCGTAGTCGTGCTTGGTGGCGTAGACCGGCTCCTGGCGGTACACCGGGTCCTGGTACTTTTCCGTGTGGTAGCGCGTCTCGTACTCGGGCTCGGTGCAGGTGCGGTCCTCGAAGTGGCCGTTCCCCAGGTCGCGCGAGCCGCAGGTATAGGTGCGCGTGCCGGTCTGCACCCGCTCGCTGACCTGGCGCTCCTTGGTCTCGTAGTGGTCCAGCACCTGGCGGTACTCGCGGATCGCGCGGTAGCTGCGCACCGGCCGCCCGCCCGAGGGGACGGACCAGTCGGATTCGCGGATCGTGCGGTACGCCTGCACTTCGAGGGTGCGGTCCCACGTCTTGGCGGCCACGACGGCCGTGACTTCGTGCGGGCTGAAGATCCACCACACCATCGCCGCGATGGCCGCCAGCACGCCGCGCCCCGTCCACGGAGATCGGCGCTTGGACGGGATCGCCGCGGCGGCGAGCGGGGCGGTGGCGCGCCGCTCCTCGCCGTCGCGCGGGATCTCGTCCATGTCGTAGTCGTGGACGTCCTGCGTGGGGCTGCTGCCGCGGGGCGCGCCGCAGCCGGGGCAGTCCGCCTCGGTGGCGTGCGCGCTGGCGCCGCAGTGCTCGCACACCCAGTCCGCGCCCGCGCCGGCCAGGGCGAGCTGGGCGGCGTCGGTGACTTCGGGCGCGTCTTCGGGGAGGTAGAAGCGGGTGCCCTCGGGGCGGGGAAGCCCGCATCCGGGACAGTACACCTGGCGGCCGAGGTTGCCCACGGCGCCGCACGAGGTGCAGTCCCAGCGTCCTTCGCGTATGGCCATCGGTTCGTCGTCTTGAGGGTGCCGCGCGGGGTGGGCGGCGGTGGAGGGTGCGCCACGTGCAGGCTTCAACTATGCGCAAACACACGGCTTCCGGCAAGCCGCGGCGATGCTCATCGATCCATAACCCGCCCGCCGCCGCCGTGGCGTTATCTTCCGCGCCAACCCCCACCGCTCCGACCGATGCCGATCCGCGACAACCTGTACCAGAAGATGATCGAGGAGCGGCAGTCCGCCGAGTCCGAGGCGCGCCGCGGCGACCTGCGGCGCTGGCTGGTGGTGCTGGCGGTGTGCCTGCTCTGGCAGATCGCGGGGGGCGCGCTGGTGGTCTTTGCCTTCCACGCCCACATGCCCCACGACGACGCCATGCAGATCGTGTGGGGCGGCTTCGGCATCGCGGCGGCGGGCACGGTGCTCACCGTTGCGATCGGCGCGCCGAAGACGGGGCGGGAGGAGTAGGGGGGCGGGCCCCCTCCCCCGCTCGTTCCTCGCGGCCCCTCCCCCAAAACTGCCTGGGGGAGGGGCACTCGCGTGCATTCGCGTGCGGTTGCATGGGGCGGAGCCGGGGCGGGCACGGGCAGCCACGTGGGGCGGCCCCTACG
>DASVTZ010000069.1 GCA_036387335.1 Longimicrobium sp. | reverse complement strand
GGGCTCGCCGGTGCCGAGCTGGAGCGATGCCTGGCCGTTGGAGAGCGCCGGCGCAGGCGTCGAGGATGCGGCCGGGGCGGAGGGGAGAAGGCCCATCTGCTGCTTCATCTCCAGCAGCTTGAAGTCCAGGTTGTCGCCCCCTGCGGCCTGGAGCGCCTTGAACTCGCGCTCCAGCGAGTCGCCGCTCAGGTCCTCGCTCACGGCGGCGGCGGCGAGGGCCTGGCGCTCGTTGTCCTCGATCTTCGCGGCCATGCGGTCGAAGGCGTCGAAGGCCGACGCGTCCGACAGGCCGGACATCGTCTCGTGGATCCGCTTCTGAGCCTCGGCGCGCTTCTGCTGCGCGATCAGGAGGTTCTTCTTGCGCGTCGCCTCCTGGATCTTGTCGCTCAGCTGCCGCAGGGCGTCGCGCAGGCGCTGCGTGTCCGCCTCGTGCTTCTCCCAGGTGTCGTAGTACTGCTGGGCGCGCGATGCGTGCTCCTGCTGGCGCATCAGGGCCTGGCGGGCCAGGTCGTCGCGGTCCTGGCGCACGGCGAGCATGGCGCGCTGCTCCCACTCCTGCGCCTGCTTCTGCTCGTCCTCCACCTGCTTCTTGAGCTTCGCCGCGTCGGCCATCGCATGGGCAACCTCCTGCCTCGCTCGCGCGAGCTGGTTGCGCATGTCGTCGATGACCTGGTTCAGCATCTTTTCCGGGTTTTCGGCCCGGGCGATCAGGTCGTTCATGTTCGACCGGATCAGCAGTGACAGCTTATCGAAGAGTCCCATTGGGCATCAGTCGGTTGCGGGGCGGTCAGCAGTCGCGGTAGGGCGCGAGCTGCTCCAGGTGCGACGCCATCGCCATCTGGAACGAGTCGATCACCGCCTGGAATTCGTTCTGGTCGAGGTTCTCCAGCTCCAGCGTCTCGGTGAGGACCACGTCCTCCTCCTCCAGGCCGTACGCGGCGTGCACCAGGTCCGTCGCGTTGAAGCGGAGAAGCTTCTTGTACAGGTCGGCGCAGCGGCTCTGGTCGCCGGGCACGTCCATCACCTTGAGGCGAAAGACCAGCACCGGCGGCGAGTGATGGATCACCAGCGAAGGCCCGCCTTCCGCGTGGGCCACCCACATCCCCTCCTGCACCTCCTCGTGGGTCAGCTCCGAGTTGAGCAGGTACCGCTCCACATCCTCTCGCGTCACCATCAGGCCGTCTCCTCGTTGGCGGGGGGAAGCTCCGTGGCTGCGCGGTTCTCGCCGCCCGACAGGAGCCGCATCATGAACTGCTGTTCGTCGGACAGGCGCACCACCTGGGCGCTCAGCTCGTCCACCTCGCCGCGAAGCCGCGCGATCTCGGCCTCGTAGTGCGGCGCGAGCGCGGGGCCGGCGGTGGACCAGCCGAATACCCAGCGTCCTACAATGGCGAGTGCGACGATGAAAAGGAGTACGCTGAACATGGTATGCGCCTACGCCGCGCCGTGGGAAGGAGTTTCAGTTCCCCGACCCCACGGCGCCCGCCCGGGGCCGCAACTGCACCAGCTTGCGCGCGGAAGGGGTGGTGGCGAGCCCTCCTTCCGCGGTCTCGCGGAAGGCGCGGGGCATGCGGCGCCCCACGTCGCCCATCACGTCGATCACCTCGTCGGCCGACACGGGGAAGTCGAGCCCGGCCAGCGCCATCTCCGCGCCGGCGATGGCCTGCATGGCGGCGGAGGCGTTGCGGTAGATGCAGGGGATCTCCACCAGCCCGCCGATGGGGTCGCAGATCAGGCCGAGCATCCCCTGCAGCGTGAGCGCGACCGCGGTGGAGATCTGCTCGTGCGTGCCGCCGTGCAGGTACGAGACGGCCGCGCTGGACATGGCCGCCGCCGTACCCGTCTCCGCCTGGCACCCGCCCTCCGCGCCGGCGAGTGACGCGCGGTGGGCGATGACCCCACCCACGCCGCCGGCGACCAGCATGGCGTCGATCAGCCGCTCCTCCCCCAGCTCCTGGAACTCGTCCATGCTGATGAGCACCGCCGGGAGCACCCCCGCCGCGCCAGCCGTGGGCGCGGCCACGATCAGCCCCATCGCCGCGTTGACCTCGAGGGTCGAGATGGCGCGGGCGAGCGTCTCGGTGAGCCGGGCGCCCAGCAGCCGCGGCCCGTTCTCCATCAGCCGCCGCGCGCGCCCACCCGTGAGGCCGCTGGCGGAGCGAACCTCGCCCTTGAGCCCCTCGTCGATGGCGCCGCGCATCACCCGCAGCGTCCTCGCGATCCTTCCGCGGATCTCCTCGGGCGCCCTGCCGCTCTCCGCCGACTCGGTGTCGAGCACCACCTGCGCCAGGGTGCGGCCGGTCTCGTCGGCCTCGCGGATCAGGGATTCGATGGACTTGTGCATGGAACTGCGGGGAATGGGGAATGGGGAATCGGGAATGGGTAACCGCTTGCAACTACGATACCTCGCGAAGCGGAGAGGTCCCTTCCGCT
>DASVTZ010000068.1 GCA_036387335.1 Longimicrobium sp. | reverse complement strand
GCCGCGCGCGAGGCGCTGGAGCGCTCGTACGAGGGCTTCTCGCCCGCGGTCACGGCGCTGATGGGGGCCCGCGAGCGCTTCCCCGGCATCCTGGCGCCGCTCGCGGACTTCGTGCGCGCCACCACCGCCGAGGCCGAGACCGCCGCCGCCGTGGAGTCGTTCCTGGGCACGCTCCTGCAGGCCGTCGTCGTACGGGACCTGGATGCCGCCCGCCTGGTGCGCCGCTGGTTCCGCGACGAGTGGAAGGGCGGGGGAACGCTCCTCCTCCTCCCGCTCGACGCGCCCGGCGTCCGCGACGCGCTCCCCGCCGCGCACTCGCTAGGCGTCACCGGCACGGGCGAGGGGCACGGGTGGGTGGAGGTCTTCCTGGAGGGCCTCGTGTTCGTAACGGGGGAGGACGCGCTGGAAGGCTTCGGCGGCGCCCGCGTCGACTCGCTGGGCGACACGGTCGATGCGCGCGGCGTGATCCGCCTCGGCCAGCCGCTCTCCGGCGAAGGAATCCTGGCCCGCCGCGAGGCGCTCGCCCGCCTCCGCGACGAGCTTGCCGACGCCGAGGTGGCGCACGACCACCTGGTCCGCGAGCGCGACTCCCTCGTCAATCAGCTCGGCGAGGCGGAGGAGCGCGCACGCGAGGCGGAGGAGATGCGGCGGGTCACCGAAGCCGAGCTGCGCCGCCTGGATGCCGAGGCCGCCGCGCATGGACATCGCCGCGGCCGGCTGGAGCTGGAGCGCGAGGAGGTGCACGCCGCCATCGTTGCCACGCAGCGCGACACCCTCGAAGCCACCGCCCGCATCGCCGCGCTGGACGAGCGCCTGGGCCAGCTCGCCCGCGCCGCCTCCGATGCGGGCGCCGAGGCCCTGCGCGCCGGCGCCGGTCTGGCCGAGCTGGACGCGGGCTGGGAAGATGCGCGCGACGAGGAGTCCGAGCTGCGCGTCGCGCTGGCGCGCGCGGAGGGCGAGCTGCGCGAGACGGAGCGCGCGCTCGCCGCCGCCCGCAACGGCGCCGAGGCCGCCCTTCGCCGCGGCGCCACCCTCGAAGCCGAGGCCACCGAGCTGCGCCGCTCGCTCGAAGGGCTGGCCGGGGTGCGCGACCGCGCGGGCGACGAGGTGGAGATTCTCTTCCGCGAGCGCGACGAGCAGGCCGCCTCCCTCGCCAACCTGGACGCCCGCCTCGCCGAGCTCGAGTCCGAAGCCGTCGCGGCCGAGGAAGCGGTCCGGGTCGCCCGCCGCCGCGAGGCCGATGCCGGGGAGGAGCGCCACCGCCGCCAGCTGGAGCGCGCCGAGCTGGAGGGCCGCCTCCTGCGCGCCCGCGAGCGGCTGGAGGTGGAGTGGGGTCGCCCGTGGGACGTCCTCGCCGCCGCCGCGCGGCCGGTCGAAGAAGGTGACGCGGATGCGTGGCGGGCGGAGGTCAAGGAGGTCGCGGAGCAGGTGAGCGCGCTGGGCCCCATCAACATGCTCGCCGTGCAGGAGCACGAGGAGGAGGACCGCCGGCTTCAGTTTCTCATCGAGCAGCGCACCGACCTCACCACCGCGCGCGACGACCTGGCGAACGCCATCCGCCAGATCAACCGCACCGCGCGCGAGGTGTTCATGGCGACCTTTGGCACGGTGCGCGCGAACTTCCACCGCACCTTTCAGTCGCTCTTCCAGGGCGGCGAGTGCGACGTGTGGCTCACCGATCCCGACGATCCGCTGGAGTCGCCTATCGAGATCCACGCCTCGCCGCGCGGCAAGAAGACGCAGCGAATCCACCTCCTCTCCGGCGGCGAGCGCACGCTGACCGCGCTCTCGCTCCTCTTCGCCATCTACCTTGTGAAGCCGTCCCCCTTCTGCCTCTTCGACGAGGTGGACGCGCCGCTGGACGAGTCCAACGTCGGCCGGTTCATCCAGCTGCTGGACGACTTCAAGGAGCAGACGCAGTTCATCGTCATCACCCACAACCCGCGCACCATGGAGTCCGCGGACTGGATCTATGGCGTAACGATGGAGGAGCCCGGGGTGTCGTCGGTGGTCGGGGTGGAGCTGCAGGGGGCGTGGGAGTACGGGGAGCGGAAGACGGCGTAGGTGGGTGAACGGGGCGGGCGGTGGTGCGCGGGCGGGCACGGGCAGCCACGTGGGGCGGCCCCCACGGGTTTCGGTGCAAGGTGCGGGCGTCGAGGTGGCGGCGAGGGTGGGCAGACACGCAGGTCTGCCCCTACGGCATCGGTTTGCAACGCGGGCGGCGGGGCGCGGTCGGGCACGGGCGCGATGAATCGCGCCCCTACGAGGTCTGTGCGAGGGGCAGGGAGTTCTCCCCCTCACCCGCCCTGCGCCCCCGCAGGCGGGGGAGGGGGCCAGTTGCCCCAACCCCGATTCCGCTGTAAAATCAAGGGCTTACAGCCCGCACCGGCTCCCGTCCCCCACCCGGAATGTCGTCGGAAGACACCCCGCTGATGATGCAGTGGCGCGAGGTCAAGGCGCGCCACCCCGATGCGTTCGTGTTTTTCCGCGTCGGCGACTTCTACGAGCTGTTCAACGAGGACGCGGTGGAGGGCTCCAGCCTGCTGGGGCTCACGCTCACTTCGCGGAACAACGGCGGGTCGAAGGCGCCGCTGGCGGGGATCCCCGCGCACTCGCTGGAGAACTACCTGCGCAAGCTGGTGGGGCTCGGCCGGCGCGCGGCCATCTGCGACCAGGTGGAGGACCCCGCCCTCGCCAAGGGCCTCGTCCGCCGCGAGGTCACCGAGATGGTGACGCCCGGCGCCGTCTTCAGCGACGCCCTGCTCGATGCCCGCCGCAACAACTACCTGGCGGCGATCTCGGGCGACCCGGCGGGGGAGGGGAGCGTCGCGCTGGCGCTGGCGGACCTGTCGACGGGGGAGATGACGGTGCGGGCGGTGGCGTGGGAGGAGCTTGCGGACGTGCTGGGCGCCGCCCGGCCCGCGGAGCTCCTCCTTCCGCGTTCGTGGGAGCTCTTTCCCGGCACCCCGCCCGCCGAGGCGACGCGCACCTTTCGCGGCGACTGGCTGTTCGAGCCGGGGACAGCGCGGGAGGAGCTCCAGCGCCACTTTCGCGTCGCCAACCTGAGCGGCTTCGGTTTCGAGGCGGCGGACGGGCCGCTGGTGGGGGCGGTGGGGGCGCTGGTGGCGTACCTCAACGAGGTGCAGCCGGCCGGCTTCGGCGCGCTGCGGCCGCCGCGGGTGGAGCGCCCCGGGCACGCCATGCCGCTGGACGAGATGACGCGCCGCAACCTGGAGCTGGTGGAGACGCTGCGCGGCGGCGGCGCGGAGGGGACGCTGCTGGGGGTGATGGACGAGGCGCTCACGCCCATGGGCGGCCGCCTCCTGCGCCGCTGGCTCCTGGCCCCGCTGCTGGACGGCGACCGTATCAACGCCCGCCTGGACGCCGTCGAGGAGCTGTTCGGCGACGACGGGGTGCGGCGCGACGCCCGCGCGGCGCTGGCCGAGATCCGCGACCTGGAGCGGCTGGGCGTCAAGGTGGGCACCGGGCGCGTGAACCCGCGCGAGATGCTGGCGCTCGCCGCGTCGCTCGGGCGCCTGCCTCCGTTGCGCGCGGCGCTGGCGGACCGCAAGGCGGCGCTGCTGCGGGAGCACCTGGAGGCCATCGAGCCGATGGACGACGTGCGCGAGCTGGTGGCGCTCGCCGTCGATCCCGAGGCGCCGGTGGCGACGGCGGAGGGCGGGGTGATCCGCGCCGGCTTCAACGCCGAGCTGGACGAGCTGCGCTCGGTGCGCGACGGCGCGGTGGACTGGATCGCCCGGCTGCAGGCGCGCGAGCGGGAGCGGACGGGGATCGCGTCGCTCAAGGTGGGCTTCAACCGCGTCTTCGGGTACTACCTGGAGATCACGCGCACCCACGCCGACCGCGTCCCTTCCGACTACCACCGCAAGCAGACGCTGGCGAATGCGGAGCGGTACTACACGCCCGAGCTCAAGGAGTGGGAGGAGAAGGTGCTGGGCGCGGAGGAGCGCATCGCGGCACTGGAGACGCGCCTCTTCGCCGAGCTGCGCGCGTCCGTCGCGCGGGAGCTGCCGCGCATCCAGCGGGTGGCGGAGCGAGTCGCCGCCGTGGACGTGCTCGCCGCGCTGGCCGAGGCCGCCTGCCGCCGCGACTTCTGCCGCCCGGACGTCGACGACGGGTTCGCGCTGGAGATCCGCGGCGGGCGCCATCCGGTGGTGGAGACGATGATGCCGCGCGAGGAGTTCATCCCCAACGACCTGAGCCTCGACTCGGAGCGGCGGGTGATGATCCTGACGGGACCCAACATGGCGGGGAAGAGCACCGTCCTGCGCCAGGTCGGGCTCATCGTGCTCCTGGCGCAGATCGGGTCGTTCGTGCCGGCGCGGACGGCGCGCGTCGGGATCGTCGACCGCATCTTCACGCGCGTGGGCGCGTCGGACAACCTGGTGCGCGGGCAGAGCACCTTCATGGTGGAGATGAACGAGACGGCGGCGATCCTGCACGGCGCCACCGCCCGCTCCCTGGTGCTGCTGGACGAGATCGGCCGCGGCACCTCCACCTGGGACGGGCTGAGCGTCGCCACGGCGACGACCGAGCACCTGCACGACGTGACCGGCGCCAAGACGGTGTTCGCGACGCACTACCACGAGCTCACCCGGCTGGCGGAGCGGCTCGGCGGCGTCGTCAACTTCTCCGTCGCCGTGCGCGAGGTGGGGGAGGACATCGTCTTCCTGCGCCGCCTGATCGCGGGAGGCGCGGACCGCTCGTACGGCGTGGAGGTCGCGCGATTGGCCGGCCTTCCGGGCACGGTGGTGGAGCGCGCCCGTGAGATCCTGCGCGAGCTGGAGGCGCAGGCCGAGCCCGCCCCGCCCAGCAACGGACGCGCGCAGCTTCCGGCGCAGCTCGCCCTGTTCGAGCCCGATCCGCACCCCGCCGTCGCGCGGCTGCGGCGGGTGGACGTGAACCAGGTGACCCCGATGCAGGCGCTCGCGCTCCTCGCCGAGCTGGCGGAGACTGCGCGCTCATGACGCGCCTCCTCGCGCTCGTGCTGCTGCTGGCCGCCTGCGACGCGCGGCAGGAGGCGATGACGGCGCCGCGTCCCATCGAGCCGCTCCGGAACGCGGTGGGGAAGGAGGGCTCGCCCTTCCAGTACCCTGAAGAGCTGTGGGAGGCGCAGGTCGAGGGCGAGACGCTGCTGCGCCTCTACATCACCGCCCAGGGCGCCGTGGACAGCGTGCGCGTGGAGCGCACCAGCGGCTACGAGGCGTTCGACGCGGCCGCGCTGGCCGGGAGCCGTTCTCTCAAGTTCGAGCCCGCCCGGCGTGGCGAAGAGCCGGTGGGCGCGTGGTTCATACTTCCCGTGAAGTTCGATTCGGGTGCCGCCGCCGATTCGGCGCGCGACCCATCCCCCAAGTCCGTGGTCCCATGACCGATTTCGCCGAGCAGCTCCTGGCCCGCCCGCGCCACACGCGCCCCTACGCCAACATCGTGGAGGCGGTGGGGTGGACTCCGCTGATCCGCCTCAACCAGGTGACGGCGGGGATCCGCACCCCGGTGTACGGCAAGGCGGAGTTCATGAACCCCGGCGGCAGCGTCAAGGACCGCGTGGGGCCCGCCATCATCGAGGCGGCCGAGCGCGCGGGGGAGCTGCGCCCCGGCGGCACCGTGGTTGAGGGCACCAGCGGCAACACCGGCGTGGGGCTGGCGCTGGCGGCCGCCATCAAGGGGTACCGCTGCATCTTCACCATCCCGGACAAGATGAGCCAGGAGAAGGTGCGCCTGCTCAAGGCGTTCGGCGCCGAGGTGATCGTGACGCCGACCGCGGTGGCGCCGGACCACCCGGACAACTACGTGATGATGGCGAAGCGGATCGCCCAGGAGACCCCCAACGCCATTCTCGCCAACCAGTTCTACAACCAGGCCAACCCCGCGGCGCACTACGCCACCACCGCGCCCGAGATTTGGGAGCAGACGGAGGGGCGCATCACCCACTTCGTCTCCGCGGCGGGCACCGGCGGCACGCTGACGGGCGTCGGGCGCTTCCTCAAGGAGCGCAACCCGGAGGTGCGCGTCATCGGCGGCGACCCGGTGGGCTCCATCCTGGCGGGCTACGCGGCGACGGGGACGAAGCCGGAGGCGGCGCCGTACAAGGTGGAAGGGATCGGGCAGGACAAGATCCCCGGCACGCTGGACATGAGCGTGGTGGACGAGTGGCGCTACGTCGAGGACCGCGCGTCGCTGGGGATGGCGCGCCGCCTGACGCGCGAGGAGGGGCTGTTCGTCGGCGGCTCGGCGGGGCTGATCTGCCAGGTGGCGCTGGACGTGGCGCGCGAGATCGACGACCCGGACGCCTGCGTCGTCTTCATCCTGTGCGACACCGGCGAGCGCTACCTCTCCAAGATCTACAACGACGAGTGGATGCGGGAGAACCGGATGCTGGAGCCGTCGCGCGTGACGGCTCGCGACATGGTCGGCGGCAAGGGCGACAACGCGCCGGCGCAGCTGATCGCCGTGTCGCCGGAGACGCCGGTGAGGCAGGCGCTGGGGTTCATCACGCAGCACAACATCTCGCAGCTCCCCGTGGTGAGCGAGGGCGACTGCGTGGGGCACCTCTCCGAGGCCACGCTGATGTCGCGCGTGCTGGAGAACACGGCCACGCTGGACAAGTCCGTGCAGCACCTGATGGACGCGCCGCTGCCGGTGGTGGACGCGCACGTGGACCTGCCGGGAATCACCCGGCTGCTGAACCGGCAGAACCCGGCCGTGCTGGTGCGCCACGACGGGCGGCTGGCGGGGATCATCACCCGTTACGACGTCCTTCGCTACGTGACCGACGGCCGGTGAAGGCCGCCGGGGCAAGCCCTTCCAACTCTTGAGAAAGGTGGACGGAAGTCTTGCCCGGCGTGGCAAACACGTTACATTCACCGCTACCCGGCGCGTCCGGGCGCGGCTAGTGTAATGCGCGCCCCGGGCAGGTGCCCGGGTCGTGGCTGGAAACTCTCAATCTCCCCCGAGAAAACATGATCAAACGCTGTTCGCAGACGGCAGCCGCGCTCCTATGCGCGATGCTGCTGGCGTTCGGCTGGACGGGAGGCGCGCAGGCACAGGGCGTCACCACGTCCGCCGTGTCGGGCCGCGTCACCAACGCCGCGGGCGCGCCGGTCGCCGGCGCGCGCGTGCTGGTGACCAGCGGCTCCACCGGCGCCCAGAGCCGCGTGGTGACGCGCGAAGACGGGCGCTACCTGGTCACCGGCCTCCAGCCGGGAAGCGGCTACCGCGTGGAAGTGAGCGGCCTGGGCCTGGCGCCGCAGACGCGCACCGGGGTGACGCTGACGCTCAGCCAGACCCTGCGCCTGGACTTCAGCCTCGCCGCGCAGGCGATCGCCATCGAAGGGATCACCGCGCGCGCCGAGCGCTCGGGCGCCACCTTCTCGCGCACGCGCACGGGTCCGGCCACCACGGTGCGGGACAGCGCCCTCCAGCGCCTCCCCACCATCAGCCGCGACCTCTCGGACTTCACGCGCCTGGTGCCGCAGATCGCCACGTCGGGCGGCGGCAGCAACGCGGCGGGGCGCAACTCGCGCTTCAACAACATCCAGATCGACGGCGCCGTCAACAACGACCTGTTCGGCCTTTCGGCCAGCGGCACGCCGGGCGGCTCGGCGGGCACGCGCCCCATCACCATGGAGGCGATCCAGGAGCTCCAGGTGGTGCTGGCGCCGTTCGACGTGCGGCAGGGCGGCTTCACGGGCGCGGGGATCAACGCGGTCACCAAGAGCGGCACCAACCGCTTCTCGGGGAGCGCGTCGTTCTTCACCCGCGACCAGGAGCTCGTGGGGCGCTACCGCTTCCGGCAGGCCGACTCGATCGCGCTGTCGCCGGAGTACAGCAACTTCAACGAGACCAACTTCGGCGCCTCGCTGGGCGGGCCGATCATCCGCAACAAGGTGCACTTCTTCGTGGCCGGCGAGCGCACGGACCGCGAGTCGCCCACGGGCTTCGTGGCCGGGCAGCAGTCGTCGATCAGCGACCCGCTGGCCACCCGCATCTCGCAGATCCTGACGACGCAGTACGGCTACGATCCGGGCACGGTGGGCGAGGTCAAGCTAGGCCGTGAGAGCACCAACATCTTCGGCCGCCTGGACTTCAACCTGTCGCCCAACCAGCGCCTGACCATCCGCAACAACTACGTGGATGCGTTCGACGACAACCTGGCGCGGCGCAACGACCTGTACCAGCTGGGGAACACGCTGTACAAGTTCGACAGCAAGACGAACTCCACCGTGGCGCAGCTGAACAGCACCTTCGGCTCGAACCTGTCCAACGAGCTCCGCGTCAACCGCACCACCATCCGCGAGCGCCGCAACCCGGGGACGGTTCAGCTTCCCTTCGTGCGCGTGGGCGCGGGCGGCACCAACTTCGTGGTGGCGGGTCCGGAGAACAGCTCGGTGGCCAACGCGCTGAACCAGGACCTCATCGAGGTCACGAACGACCTGACGCTCTCGGCGGGGGCCCACCGCATCACGCTGGGCACGCACAACGAGTTCTTCGAGTTCAGCAACCTGTTCGCGCAGAACATCTACGGCAACTACCGCTTCGCGGACACCACGGCGCTCAAGGCCGGGACGCCGAACCAGTACTCCTACACCTTTTTGAACCCGGCCAACCCGAACGCGCGTGAGCGGGCGGAGTTCAAGGTGCGGCAGCTTTCCGCCTACCTGCAGGACCAGTGGGAGGCGCAGGACAACCTGACGATCACCGCCGGGCTGCGCCTGGACCGGACGAGCTTCCCTGACAAGCCGGCGCAGAACGACTCGGTCGCCAAGTACTACCAGCGCAACACCGGCACCGTGGGCGGCGAGGACATGCAGTTCTCCCCGCGCCTCGGCTTCAACTGGGACCTCACCGGTGACCAGGTGACGCAGGTGCGCGGCGGCGTGGGCCTGTTCAGCGGCCGTACGCCGTACGTGTGGGTGTCGAACGCCTTCGGCAACACGGGGCTGGACTACGTCCGCTTCACGTGCAACACGCCCAGCGTGCCGGCGTTCGTCACGGACCCGACCAAGCAGCCCACCGCGTGCACCGGGGCGACCAGCTTCACGCCCAACGAGATCAACACGCTCTCGCCGAACTTCAAGCTGCCGCAGGTGTTCCGCGCCTCGTTCGGCGTCGACCGCCGCCTGCCGCGCGACTTCGTGGTGACGTTCGAGGGGCTCTTCAACCAGTCGCTCAGCGACCCGGTGTACCGCAACCTGGCGATCCGCACGGACTCGCTTACGGGCCCGGTCGCCACGGGCGGCTACGTGGAGGGTCGTCCGCGCTTCTCGCGGCGCTACCCGAACGGCTCGTTCCCGGCGACCAGCGGCCTGGCCCGCCTGGGCGAGGTGTACGAGGTCTACAACACGGACGAGAACTACACGTACAGCCTCACGGGGCAGCTACAGAAGACGTTCTCCCGCACGCTGGACGTGCGGCTGGCGTACACGTACACGGATTCGAAGGACGTGAACCCGCTGCGCTCCAGCACGGCGTCTTCGAACTTCGTGTTCAACCTGGCGGACGCCAATCCGAACGACCCGAACCTGCGGCCGTCGGACTGGCTGGTGAAGCACCGCATCCTCGCGAGCGGCACCTACAGCGCCAACTTCATCCGCCGCGCGCCCACCGAGATCTCCTTCATCTACGAAGGCGAGAGCGGCCGGCCGTACTCGTACCGGTACGACGGCGACGTGAACAACGACAACGCCACCAGCAACGACCTGATCTACATCCCGCGCAGCATCGGCGAGGTCCGCTTCCAGGCCGCGTCGGCCACGCAGCCGCTCACGCCGGAGCAGTCGTGGGCGAACCTGAACGCCTTCATCAACCGCGTGGAGTGCCTGCGCGAGTCGCGCGGCAAGGTGCTGCAGCGGAACGCCTGCAACCAGCCGTGGAGCAACCGCTTCGACGTCCGGCTGGCGCAGACCGTTCCCTCGGTGGGCAAGCAGAACGTGCAGCTCACGCTGGACGTGCTGAACTTCGGCAACCTGCTCAACCGTAGCTGGGGCTTCAACGAGAGCGTCGCCAACCAGAGCGATCCGCTCCTGCGCGTCACCAACAACACGCCGAACGCCAACGGCCGTGTTGAGCTCGCGCCGTTCGCGGCCGGGCGCCAGGTGTTCCAGCCGAGCAACCTCGGCTCGCGCTACCAGATCCAGCTCGGCGCGCGCTACCTCTTCTAAGTCCCCCCGGGACGGAGATGGACTGCGCAAAGAGGAGCGGGGCGGCCTGAGAGCCGCCCCGCTCTTCTTTGGTACCCTTGCGCCCGCCGCCGCCGCGGGCTACAACCGTGCGCGCCGGCCGCGCGGCCGGGCACGCCTGGACTCCACTTCGCACGGCAGATGAAACCGTTCCTGATCGGGATCGCCGGGGGCACCGGCTCGGGGAAGACCACCGTGGCGCGCCGCATCTACCAGTCGCTGCACCTGGACTCGGCGGTGTTCATCGACCACGACGCCTACTACCGCGACCTCGCCCACATGACGGTGGAGGAGCGGCAGCGGATGAACTTCGACCACCCCGACTCGCTGGACAACGACCTGCTGATCGGGCAGCTGGAGCGGCTGCTGGCGGGGGAGGCGGTGGAGAAGCCCGTCTACGACTTCACCCGCCACACCCGCGCCGCCGAGACGGTGAGGATCGCGCCGCGCCACGTGATCCTGGTGGACGGCATCCTCCTCTTTGCCGACGCGCGCCTGCGGGACATGTTCGACCTCAAGATCTTCGTGGACACGGAGGCGGACGTGCGCTTCATCCGCCGCCTGCGCCGCGACATCCAGACGCGCGGGCGCTCGCTGGACGCGGTGATCGACCAGTACCTGAACACCGTTCGTCCCATGCACTTCGAGTTCGTGGAGCCCACCAAGCGCTACGCGGACGTCATCCTTCCGCGCGGCGGGCAGAACACCGCCGGCATCGAGGTGATCGCGGCTCGGATTCGGGAGCGGCTGGCGGAGAAGGCGAGGGCGGAGGCGGGGGAGGGGTGAGGGGTGGGGGCGGTTGAAACCGGTGAGGCCGGCGGTTGAAACCGCTGCAACAACGGCGGGAAACCTGCCTTCGCAGGTTGTGGGGGTGGGATCGGTGCCCGATTGACAGGTTGTGGCGCCGGGTCACCGGGGGCTAAAGCCCCCGGCTGGAACTACGGGAAGGCGGCTGAAGCCGGCTCGTGCAACCGGCATCCGACTCGGAGTCCGCGAAGGCGGACTTTGTGCTGTTGTTGCAGCGAGTTCACTCGCCCGGCTGCACTGGTCGCGCATTCGGCTTGACCGGCCCGGCGCGGTTCCGGTATACTCACAACGAAACCCTGTTACGAACCCCCGCGATTCCGGAGGAGCACACCGAGCGCGATCCACGGACCGAATGAGGTGCTGATGCTGCGTGCACCCCCGGTTCTGCTCCTGCTCCTGGCGCTCTTCGGGCTGGGGCTCCCCCCCGCGCTATGGGGGCAGGACCCCGACGAAAGAGCCCCGGTGGTGCCGTCCAAGGGCTACCGGCTGGAGCAGAACTACCCCAATCCGCCGAACCCGGATACATACATCCCGTTTTACCTGGAGGAAGGCCTGTTCAAGGATGGCGAGCCCCGGGTCGTCACCATCCGAATCGTAAACATGTTTCGTCAGCTGATCGCCATCCCCAAGGCGGTCGGCCATCCCCGCGGCCGGGACGTGCGCGTGCAGGGGCTCCGCTACACGGAGCCGGGCCGCAAGGTGGCCTACTGGGATGGCCGGGACCTGAACGGAAGGCGCGCCCCCTCGGGGCTCTACTACTGCGAGCTGGTGGTGGGCGACCGGCGCGAGCCGGACCTGATCCGCATCATCGTCGCCAATCCCGCGAAGCGCTCGCGCTTCATACCCCCCATCTTCCGAAGACAGTGAAGCCGGCCGCGGATCTAGATCCCGGCCGGCTTCACGTTTTACAGCGGGTGCGTTAGTGCGTGAGTGCGTTAGTGCGTTTGGATCCAGCGCACTCACGCACTAACGCACTCACGCACTTCTTTTCAATCGATCAGATACAGAAACCGCCCGCAGCTCTGGCACGAGCGCACTTCCTCGTTCCGGTCCGCGTCGGAGGCGAGGGCGGTGGGGATCTGGACGAAGCAGCCGTAGCAGGTGCCCCGGATGACCGGGACCACCACGCGGGTCTGCTTGCCCGCCATCCGGCGGTAGCGCCCGCGGACCTCGGGGGCCAGCGCCTCCTCCATCTCCGCGATCTTTTCGTCCAGGATGGTGAGCGCTACGTCCGTGCTCAGCCCGAAGACGGCTTCCTGCACGTCGCGGGACGAGCTCTCCCCCAGCTCGCGGCGCTGCGTCTTCAGGTCCTGGATCTCCAGCAATGCTTCCAACTGGGGGTGCATACGTGGGACTCTCCGCGCCTCAGACGCCCTTCTCCTGAAGGAGCGCGAGGAATTCCAAAGGATTAGTGAGCTGGTCGAGCCGGGTGGACACGTCCGGCTCCTTGGAGAACTGCGCGATCTTGCCCAGTACGGGCAGGTACTGGTTGGACACCTCCAGCGGCGGCGCCACGATCATGAAGAAGTAGCGCGCCGGCTGCTCGTCGATGGCCTTGAAGTCCACCCCCGATGTCTTGCGGCCGAACGCCACGCGCAGCCGGTTCACCACCAGCGAGCGGCAGTGGGGGATGGCGATCCCCCTGCCGATTCCGGTGGAGCCCAGGTTTTCCCTGCGCTTCAGCATCTTGAAGAGGATCCCCTGCGACTTCTCGTCGACTTTGAGCAGGGCGATGAGCTCCTTGAGGATCTCATCCTTGCTCTCGCCTTTGAGGTCGAGCTGGATCGCGTCTTCGTTGAAGAATTCGCGAAGTTCCATATCTGCAATTCCCGGTGATTTACACGAGTCGGCTTTCAGGGTCCGGTCAAGGACGCCGGAATGTAAGCGCCCCGCCCATGCCTGTCAAAACCAACAACTTATCCCATTCGATGCCCATACGAGCGAAGGCACGGAGAGAAACATCCTCTCCATGCCTCCGTTCCGCGCTTCTCCGCCCCAGTCGCGTCAGCGCATCGCGTCGGGGTCCATCCCGTTGCGGCGGCACCACTCCGCGTAGGCAAAGGGCGAGATCTCGGACGGCTTGATCTCGCTGCGCCCGCCCCAGAAGACGTTGGTGTAGCCGACGGGGATGCCCGCCTCTTCCAGGTGCTGGTCGATGGCGGCCTTGTGGGCGAGCACCATCTCCTTCTCGGTGCCGTGCGCCACGCCCATGATGTTGACGCCACCGAACTCCGGCCCGCCCTCGCGCCAGTAGGCGTGCGTCATCACGAAGTGGCGGCCCACCTCGCGCCCCGCGTCCAGCTCCCGCCCCTGGGGAACGCGCCAGTGGAAGAGGGCGTTGTAGCGCGTCACCCGCTCGCCCGAGGCGTTGGGCTTGTAGTGCTCCAGAAAGGTGGAGAAGCGGCCGATCACTCCGCGCCGGTTGAGGTCCCGGGCGATCTGGAGGAACTCTTCCAGCGGCACGCCCGCCTCCTCGGCCCGCGCGGTCCACGGGTGGTCGGTGATCTCCTCGGTGGCGAACTCGCGCTTGAGGGCTTCGAGGATGCGCCACTCGAGGTCCGACAGCTCCACGATGTTGGTGTCCAGCACCTGGCCGGGCTCCTCGGAGCGGGCGCCGGGCTCCAGGCCGCGCCTGCGCACGTGGCCCACGCCCAGCGCGAACAGCTTGTGCGCCGGCAGGAGCTTGTAGGCGAGGGCGCCGGTGCGCTCCATCAGGAAGCGCGCGTGCTTGTCCATCGAAAAGCCCTGCGGCACCTTGAGCGTCGTCCACAGCCGGTACTTCGAGCCCTGCGTCTCGCGGTCGGTGGAGCGGATGACGACGTGGCCGGAGAACGGGTCCTCGCGGAACATGTACTCGAAGGCGTCGTCCAGCCGCTCGGGCGGCACCTGCCACGCCACCAGCGCGCCGGG
The DNA here is from genome assembly GCA_036387335.1 of Longimicrobium sp. Lineage (NCBI taxonomy): Bacteria > Pseudomonadati > Gemmatimonadota > Longimicrobiia > Longimicrobiales > Longimicrobiaceae > Longimicrobium > Longimicrobium sp. The sequence continues at coordinate 14,863 of DASVTZ010000068.1, read as the reverse complement.
GGCCAGGTTGGTGGCCATCAGCGTCTGCCGCACGCGGCGGATGGTGCCCGACGCGAGCATCGCGCGGATGCGCTCCAGCACCGTCTCCAGATCCACCTCGGCGAGGCGGGCGATCTCCTGGAACGGCTCGTCCTGGAAGCCCTGCACCCGGTCCTCGGAGACGGCCAGGATGCGGGCGTTGACGGGATCGGTGGTCTCCACCGGCACGGTGGTGGTATCGCTCATGGTCTGCTGGCCTCGTGTGGTTGCGCCGCTCACCCTTCTCCCGCGGCGGATGCCCCGGAGGCGGTTCCCTGGCTGCGGAGCGTTACCTTGTACACCTCGGGCGGTGCGTTGGGCTTCACCCGCACCGACTTGGCGGGGATGCCCACGTTGACGTGGTAGGGCCGCACGTCCTTGGTGGCCACCGCCATCGCGCCCACCATCGCGTTCTCCCCCACGTGCGTCCCGGCCAGCACCGTGGCGTGGTAGGTGATGCGCACCCCGTCTCCCAGCACCGTCTGCAGGTTGCTGACGTCGCGCTGGTCCACGATGGAGTGCGTGTGGGAGTAGATGTTGGCGTAGTCGGAGATCGACACGCCGTTCCCCAGCACGATTCCGCCGCGGTCGTCGAGCAGGACGTTGCGGTGCACCACCACGTCGTCGCCCACCTCCAGGTTGTAGCCGTACGAGAACTCGACGAAGTGGAAGCACTTGAAGTTCTTCCCCACGCGCTTGAAGAGGTACGGCGCGAGCGCCCGGCGGAAGTGCACGCCCAGGTGCACGTTTCCGCCCATGGGGCTGCGGTCGAACATCTGCCACATCCACAGCAGCGGCTTGCGCTCGTAGAAGCGCTCCACGTCGATCTCGGCGTAGTACTCCGGCTCCAGGGTGACGTTGCGCGCGTCCATCTGCGCCAGCGACGCCTGCACGGCGAGCGGGAGGTTGCGCGGGTCCACGCCGGCCATTCCTGGATACCAGAGCGCGGTCAGCGTCTGGCGGCACAGCTCCCAGCGGTCGTCGCCGCGGGCGAGCGCCTCCTGCAGCTCCCCGAGCCACCGGTCGTACAGCGCGGTCGCATCGGCGGCCGGTTGCAGGTTGCGCAGCGGATATATGGGCATGGGCGGGGCCTTCGCGGGTGTGCGTTTGGTTGGTGCGTCCAGGGCGGAAAGGTAGAGCGGCGGCGGGCGGGGAGTCAAACGCGGGACGGCGCGGAGGGCATCGGTGCGGGCCGCATACGACGGCGCTCGGGCGGGCACGGGCAGCCACGTGGGGCGGCCCCTACGAGGGTCGGTGTGGCGGGGCAGGGGTCAGCGTGCGGCGTGCGGCGGGCAGACACGCAGGTCTGCCCCTACGACATCGGTGCATCAAGCGCAAAGGTCGAGTTGCGCGGAGGGTGGGCGCGATGAATCGCGCCCCTACGGCATTGGGTTGCCGGCGGGGCCGGGCCCTCGCGCCGCAAACGGATGCCCGCCACCGCCCCTCCCCCAGGTTGTTTTGGGGGAGGGGCCGCGAGGAACGAGCGGGGGAGGGGGCCCCGCGCCGCCCCGCGCCCTACCCCTCCGCCCCCTCCGCGCCGTCCGGCGGGCCGGGCGCCATCACGGTGACCTGGCGGGGGAGCATGCGGTACTCGAAGCGGCGGGACGACATCGGCTCGCCGTCCACGTTCACGCTCAGGTCCACCTCCGCTTCCACGGTCACGCTGCGCACCTGGCGGTAGATCACCTTTTCGTGCTCCACGTGGTTGCCGGCGCGGAGCTGCGGGGCGATGCGCACGAACTCCATGTGCGTCATCGCCTCCACGATGCACACGTCCAGCAGGCCGTCGGAGAGGTCCGCGGCGGAGGTGAGGCGCACGCCGCCGCCGGTGCGCTGCGCGTTGCCCACGGCGAAGATCAGGAAGTCGCCGTCGTGCAGCACCTCGCGGCCGGAGGTGAAGCGCGCCTTGCAGGGAGTGAGCGTCACGAACTTCTTCACGCCCGTGATCACGTAGGCGATGGGGCCCAGAATGCGCTTCATCTCGTCCGACGCCTCGTCCGTCGCCTCGGCGCCGAAGCCGCCGCTGGAGACGTTGAGGAAGGCGCGCCCGTTCAGCGCCGCCAGGTCCACCGGATAGCGCTTCCCCTCCACCGCCACGGCGAGCGCCTCCTCCGGATCCTTGGGGACGCGCAGGCCCCCCGCGAAGTCGTTGGCCGTGCCCAGCGGGATCACCGCCAGGCGCGGCAGCTCGTCGTGCCCGCCTGCCTCCGCCCAGTCGTTCAACCCGTTCACCACCTCGTTGATGGTGCCGTCGCCCCCCGCGGCCACCACCACCTCGGCGCCGCGCTCCGCGGCCTCCGTGGCGAAGCGGCGCGCGTCCCCCGCCTCGAAGGTGATGTGCCCCCGCACCTCGTGGCCGGCCGCGCGCAGCGACTCCGCCCCGCGCCGGATCGCCTCGACGGCGGCGGGGGTGGACGGGTTGATGACGATCTCCAGGTGCAAGGCGGCGCTCCGGGCGGCGTTGTGTGGTGGCTGCGCGGGCGCCGGGGCGCAAGAACCCCGCCAGACACCTTCGGCACATCTTCTCCTTGACCTTGCCGGGAAACGCGTTAGGTTGGGGCCACGTGGGATGAAGTGGGGAAGAGTGGGACGCCGCGGGGTGCCCTCGCACACGGACCGAATGACCGGCTTCCTGGGAAGCTTCCAGCACAACGTCGACGAAAAGGGCCGCCTCAGCCTCCCCGCCTCCTTCAGGCGCGAGGGCCAGGACCAGCCCTTCGTGCTGGTGCACGTCTTCCCCGACGCGCTCACGCTGTACCCCCGGTCCGCCTGGGCCGAGGTGGAGGGGCGCCTGCGGGAGGTGCTCCGGCTGCAGCCGCAGGCCCGCCCCTGGGTCCTCAAGGTGACGGCCAACGCCTGCGAAGTCGTGCCGGACAAGCAGGGGCGCATCCTGGTGCCCCAGCGGCTGATGGACGCGGTGGGGATCGCCGGGGCCACGCTGGTGGTGGGCGCCATCGACCGCATCGAGCTGTGGGACCCGGCGCGCTTCAACGCCGCCACCGAGGCGCCCGTGCCGGACGCCGCGCGCTTCATGCACCAGATCTTCGGCTAGCCTACCCCTTCCCGGGCCTCGCCACGTGACCACCGAGCCGCACATCTTCAACTTCGCCCCGCTGGCGGAGCCCGTCCTGGCATGCGCCGCGGACCGGCACCTGGGCCCCTACCTGGTGCTCCCCGCGCTGGCGGGGTGGGCCGGAGCGGAGTGGTGCCGCTGCCGCGCCTGCGGAAGCACCGTCACCCGCGCCACCTCCATGCGCAACGCCGCGTGAGCTACGACACGCCGTACCACGCCCCCGTCCTGGTGGAGGAGGCGATGGAGCTGCTGCGGCCGGAGCGCGGCGGGCTCTTCCTGGACGGCACGCTGGGCGGGGGCGGGCACGCGGAGGCGCTGCTGGAGCGCGGGGCGGAGGCGAGGCTGATCGGGGTGGACCGCGATCCGGACGCGCTGGCGGAGGCGGGGACGCGGCTGGAGCGCTTCGGCGAGCGGGCGCGGCGGGTGCGCGCCAACTTCGCGGACGCGGTGCAGGCGGCGGGGGTGGAGCCGGGGGCGCTGAACGGCGTGCTGCTGGACCTGGGGATCTCGTCGCACCAGATCGACGCGGACGCGCGCGGCTTCACCTTTCGCCCCGGCGCGCCGCTGGACATGCGCATGGCGCAGGGCTCCGCCGGCGAGCCCAGCGCCGCCGACCTGCTGGCCGCGCTGGACGAGGAGGAGCTGGCGAACCTCTTCTACCGCTTCGGCGAGGAGCGCAAGTCGCGCAGGCTGGCGAAGGTGATCGCGGAGATGCGGCGGGAGGCGCCCGTGGACACCAGCGATCGGCTCGTGGAGGCGATGCGGAGGGGGCTGGGCGGGAGGATCGAGGCCGCGGACAAGGCCCGCATCTTCCAGGCGCTGCGCATCGCCGTCAACGACGAGATCCCGTCGCTGGAGCGGGCGCTGGAGAGCTTCCGCGAGGCGCTGGCGCCGGGGGGCGTCTTCGCCGTGATGTCGTACCATTCCCTCGAGGACCGGCTGGTGAAGAACGCGTTCCGTGAGTGGAGCCAGGACTGCATCTGCCCGCCGCAGATGCCCATGTGCAACTGCCGCGGCGTGGCGCTGGGCGAGACGCTCACCCGCAAGCCCGTGTCCGCCTCGCCGGCCGAGATCGCACGCAACCCGCGCGCGCGCTCCGTACGGCTGCGGGCGTGGAGGCGCGCGTGAGCTCCGCCGTCTTCGCCGCGGTGCGCCCCGGCGCCAACCCGTGGGACCCGCCTCCCGCCGACCGCAACGAGCGCCGCGCGCGCCGCCGCGGTGCGCTGCGCCGCGTCTTCTTCATCCTGGTGATGCTGGGCGCGCTGGCGTCGGTGGTGTGGCGGCAGACGGTGGGCTACGAGCGCGAGCGCCAGCTCTCCGCCGTGCGCGCCGAGCTCTCGCAGGCCGAGGCGGAGCGCGTCGAGGTCACCAACCGCATCCAGGCGCTGCAGACCCGCGCCCGCATCACCCGCGTCGCGCGCGAGCGCCTGGGGATGCACGTAGCGCGCGACGAAGAGATCGTGATGCTCCCCGTTCCCGCCACCACCCCGGCGCCGCCGGAGGCCCCTTGAGCGCCAAGCGCACCCGCCCCGCCCTCACCTCGCCCGAGCGCATCGCCGGGCGGCAGAAGCTCCTCCTGGTGTCGTTCGGCGTGGCCGCGATGCTGGTGGTGGGACGCGCCGTGCAGCTCCAGGGCTTCGAGGGTGCGGAGTGGAAGGCGGAGGCCGCCAGCCAGCAACAGGCGCGCGTGCCGCTCCCCGCGCGCCGCGGCGCCATCTACGACCGCGACGGCGTGCCGCTGGCGCTCACCCGCGAGACGTACGAGGTGGCCGTCGCGCCCGCGGAGATCAGGGACCGGCGCGAGGTGTCGAAGCGGCTGGTGGACGCGCTGGGGCTGACGAAGTCGGCGGCGCGGCGCGCGACCGACACGCGCCGCAAGTGGGTCGTGCTCCCCGGCCGCTTCACGGTGGAGCAGCGCCGCAAGCTGGGCGAGATGCGCGGGCTGCACCTGTCCCGGCAGCTGGAGCGCTTCTACCCCCAGGGCGAGGTGGGGCGCGAGGTGATGGGCACGGTCTCGGCGGACGGGCGGGCGCTGGGCGGGATCGAGCAGGCGATGGACTCCATCCTGCGCGGCACGGACGGCTTCAGCATCCACCGCCGCAACGGGCGCGGCCGCAAGGAGGCGGCGGTGTCGCTCCCGGTGGCGCCCCCGCGCGACGGCGGCGACGTCTACCTGACGCTGGACTTCGACCTCCAGGAGATCGCGGACGCGGCGCTGGACGAGGCGATCCGCAACACCAACGCGTCCGGCGGGGACCTGCTGCTCACCGAGCCGCGCACGGGGGAGATCCTGGCGGCGGTGTCGCGGCGCAGGGGTTCGCGCGGGCTGGCGGCGTTCGTGGAGCCGTACGAGCCGGGCTCCATCCTGAAGCCCTTCTTCGTCGCCAACCTGCTCTCCGCGCGGCGCGCTTCGCTCAACGACCAGGTGTTCGCGGAGAACGGGCGCTGGGCCGATCCGAACGGCCGCATCCACACCGACGTGCACCCGTACGGCATGCTTTCGCTGCGCGATGCACTGCGCGTCTCCAGCAACATCGGCATGGTGAAGATGGTGCCGAAGCTGCGCCCGGCCGAGCAGTACGCCAATCTGCGCGACTTCGGCTTCGGCACGCCGACGGGGGTGGAGTACCCGGTGGAGAGCGGAGGGCGCCTGCCGCGGCCGGCGCGCTGGTCCAAGATGACGGCCGCCTCGCTCGCCACGGGCTACGAGGTCTCCGTGACGCCGGTGCAGATGGCGATGGCGTACGGCGCCCTCGCCAACCACGGCAACCTGATGGAAGCCCACCTCCTGCGCGAGACGCGCGGCCCGGACGGCGGCACGCGCTGGAAGCTGGAGCCGCGCGTGGTTCGCCGCGCCGTCCCCGCGTCGGTGACGGACGCGCTGCGCGAGGTGTTGATCACCGTGGTGTCGGACGGTTCGGCCAAGGCGGCGGCGCTCTCGACGTTCGAGGTGGCGGGGAAGACGGGGACGGCGCGGCGCACGGGAGCAAACGGGCGCTACGAGGCGGGGCAGTACAACTCCAGCTTCGTGTCGTACTTCCCGGCGCGCGATCCACAGCTCGTCATTTTCGTGAAGCTGGACCGTCCGCAGGGCGACTACTACGGCGGGCTGACCGCGGCGCCGGTGACGCGCGCCACGCTGCAGGCGATCCTGGCGGCGCGCTCGCCCTCGCTGGACCGGCGCGCCCTTCTCGCCACGCGCATCCCCACGCCGTCGCAAGCGGCGCCACAGCAGGCGGTGCAGCGCCGTCCGCGCTCCTCCGGCGGGGAGGGGACGTACGTCTTCGACTCGCTTCCGCAGAGCGCGGTGACCGCCGCGGCGCCGAAGCGCGAGCCGGTGCCGGTGCCCGCGCTGGCGGGCCTCTCGCTACGCGACGCCGTGCGCCGCCTGCACGCGCTCGGCTTCCAGGTGCGCGTGCAGGGCGCGGGAACGGTCAAGGGCACCCGCCCGGCGGCGGGCGCCGTGCAGCCGCGCGGCGGCACCATCCTGGTGGTGGGAGCGGAGCGCTGATGACCACGCTCGGCGCGATCGAAGCGCGGCTGGAGCGTGAGGGGCTCCTCGCCAGCGACGCGCGCCTCTCCGCGGACGACGCGGCGCGCCTGGTCGCCAGCGCCTCCGCGGACTCGCGCAAGGTGGGCGCCGGCGACCTCTTCTGCGCCATCGCCGGCACCGAGGGCGACGGGCACCGCTACCTGGCCGACGTCGTGGCGCAGGGCGCGGCCGGCGCGACGGTGGAGCGGCGCGAGGATGCCATCGCGTTCCCGCAGATCCACGTCACCAGCGGGCGGCTGGCCGCATCGTACGCCGCCGCCGAGCTCTGGGGCGATCCCTGGAACGACCTCACGCTGGTGGGCGTCACCGGAACCAACGGGAAGACGACCACCGCCGCCATCCTGCGCGACATGATGTCCCGCCGCATGCCCACGGCGTACATCGGCACGCTGGGCGCGCTGGACGCGGGCGGCAAGCCGGTGCCGGGGACGGAGGGGCTCACCACGCCGGGGCCCATCGAGGCGGCGCGCTGGCTGCGCGGCTTCGCGGACGGCGGCGTGCGCGCGCTGGCGATGGAGGTGTCGTCGCACGCGCTGCACCAGGGGCGGATGGCGGCGGCGCGCTTCGACGCCGCGCTCTTCACCAACCTCACGCAGGACCACCTGGACTACCACGGGACGATGGAGGAGTATCGTTCCGCCAAGCTCCGCCTCCTCACGCTGCTCAAGGACGGCGCCGCCGCCGTTGTCAACGCGGACGATCCGGCCTGGGACGAAGTGGAGGCCGATCGCGTGGTCCGCTTCGGGATGGAGCGCCCCGCCGACGTCCGCGGGGAGAACGTGCGCGTGGGGCCCGGCGGCATGGAGTGGACGCTGGTTCTTCCCGACGGAAGCGCGGAGGTGAACCTCCCCCTCTTCGGCAGCTTCAACGTCTCCAACGCGCTGGGCGCCGCGGCCACGCTCTGGTCGCTGGGGTGGGCGGCGGAGGAGATCGCGGCGGGGCTCTCCACGATCCCGCAGGTGCCGGGGCGGCTGGAGCGGATCGCCGGCCCGCCCGCATCCGCCACGGTGCTCGCGGACTATGCGCACACCCCGGACGCACTGGAGCGCGCCCTCGCCGCCGTCCGGCCGCTGGTGCAGGGGCGCCTGATCGTCGTATTCGGCGCCGGCGGGGACCGCGATCCCACCAAGCGGCCGGAGATGGGCCGCATCGCGGCGGAGGGGGCGGACCTCGCCATCGTCACCTCCGACAACCCGCGCACCGAAGACCCCGAGAAGATCCTGGACGACATCGAACGCGGCATGGGAAGTGCACCCCGCGTGCGACTTTCCGACCGCCGCGAAGCCATCCGGCGGGCGCTACTCGAAGCCGGCAACGAGGACGTCGTCCTCCTTGCCGGGAAGGGCCACGAGACGTACCAGGTCGTGGGCCGCGAGAAGCGCTCGTTCGACGAGCGCGTGGTGGTGCGTGAAATCCTTGCCGAACGGGCAACGTCTGCGACCAGGGAATGGGTGTGAGCGGATTTCGATGGACTGCCGCCGAGGTGGAGCGCGCGCTGGGCACACGCGGGACTGAGGACGGCGACGCCGAGTACACCGGCGTCTCCACCGACACGAGAAAGATCGCGCAGGGGTCGCTCTTCGTGGCGCTGCGCGGAGCCAACTACGACGCACACGACTTCCTCGCCGTCGCGTCGGACGCGGGAGCGACGGCGGCGGTGGTGTCGCGGATGCCGGACGTGCAGCCGGCCGGGATGCGGCTCTACCTGGTGGACGACACGCTCCACGCCCTGGGCCGCCTGGCCCGCCACCGCCGCCGCGCGCTGAGCGGTCGGGTGGTGGCGGTGGCGGGGAGCAACGGCAAGACGACCACCAAGGAGCTCCTCCGCGCCGCGCTGGGCGTCAAGTTCCGGGTGCACGCCACCGAGGCCAACCTCAACAATCAGGTCGGCGTTCCGCTCACCCTGCTGGCCGCGCCGGAAGACGCGGAGGTGCTGGTGATCGAGACGGGGACCAACGAGCCGGGGGAGATCGCGCTGCTGGGCGCCATCGCCGAGCCGGACGTGGCGCTGATCACCTCCATCGGCGAGGAGCACCTGGAGGGGTTCGGGAGCGTGGCCGGCGTGCTGGAGGAGGAGCTCGCCATCCTCCCCTCCGTGCGTCCCGGCGGCACAGCCTTCGTGGCCGACGAGCCGCCCGAGCTGGTGGCGCGCTCCCTCACCATCCTGCGCGACTGCGTGCGCGTCGCGGGCCTCACTCCCGACGCCGAGGTGCGGCCGGAGGGCGAGGTGGAGGTGAGGCCGGACGGGAGCACCGCGTGGCGCTTCCGCGGCGTGGACGTCCACGTGCCGCTCCCGGGGATGCACAACGTGCGCAACGCCCTGCTCGCGCTCGGCGTCGCCGAGGAGCTCGGGGTTCCTCTGTCGGATGCGGCGCGCGGAATTGGGGCCATGTCGGCACCGAAGATGAGGAACGAGTGGCGCAGAGTGGGCACCGTGGGTGTGCTGGCGGACTGCTACAACTCCAACCCGCCCTCCCTGCGCGCCGCCGTCGAGCTGCTGGCCTCCATCCCCAGCGACGGCGCCAAGGTGGCCGTGGTGGGGACGATGCGGGAGCTGGGCGACCACGCGGACTCGCTGCACGCCGCCGCCGCCGAGCAGATCGCCGGGCTGGTGGGGAAGGGGATCGACCGGGTGGTGGCGACGGGTGACTTCGTGGCCGCGTTCGGGCCGCTGCGCGAGGATCTCGGAGACCACCTAATCTCCGCGGACGATCCGATCCAGGCGTACGAGGAGCTTCGCCCCTCGCTGCAGGGAAACGAGACGATCCTGCTGAAGGGGTCGCGCGGAGTGGCGCTGGAGAGGATCATCCCCCTGATCGAGCGGGACTTCGGCCAGCCGGCCGAGACCAACCAACACGCCGGGGCCTGACACGGTGCTCTACCACCTGCTGGTGCCGCTCGCGGAGTACAACGCGGCCTTCAACGTCTTCCGCTACCACACCTTCCGCGCCGCGGGGGCCGTGGTGACGGCGTTCCTGGTGGCCTTCTGGTTCGGGCCCGCCATCATAGGCCGGCTGCGCATGCTCAAGCTCGGGCAGATCGTGCGCACCGAGGGGCCGCAGACGCACCTGGGCAAGCGCGGCACGCCCACCATGGGCGGCGTGGTCATCGTGCTGGCCACCGTGATCCCCACGCTGCTCTGGGCGCGGCTGGACAACCCGTACACCGTCATCGCCATCGTGACGCTCCTCTGGCTGGGAGCGCTCGGCTTCATGGACGACTACCTCAAGATCACCCGCAAGGGGACGGACGGGCTGGCGGGGCGCTACAAGATCCTGGGGCAGGGCTCGCTGGGGCTGCTGCTGGGCGCCTTCCTCGTCTGGTTTCCGCTCAGCGAGGTGCCCAGCACCTGGACGCAGATTCCCTTCTTCAAGAGCGTCCACCTGGAGTTCTTCTGGCCCATCTACATCCTGTTCGTGACCTTCGTGCTGGTGGGGTGCTCCAACGCGGTGAACCTCACGGACGGGCTCGACGGGCTGGCGGCGGGGCTCTCGGCGATCGCGGCGGTGACGTTCGGGCTCTTCGCCTACCTCTTTGGCCGCGTGGACATCTCGGACTACCTGAACCTCTTCTACCTGCCGGGCGCGGGCGAGCTGGCGATCTTTTGCGTGGCGCTGGCCGGCGGGTGCATGGGCTTCCTCTGGTTCAACGCGCACCCCGCCGAGGTGTTCATGGGCGACACCGGCTCGCTGGCCATCGGCGGCGTGCTGGGGGCGGTGGCGGTGCTGCTGAAGGCGGAGTTCCTGCTGGCCATCGTGGGCGCGGTGTTCGTGGCGGAGGCGCTCTCGGTGATGTCGCAGACCGTCTACTACAAGTGGACGAAGAAGCGAAGCGGCACGGGCCGGCGCATCTTCCGGATGGCGCCGCTGCACCACCACTTCGAGCAGATCGGGTGGCACGAGAGCAAGGTGATCATCCGCTTCTGGATCGTGGGCATCATGTGCGCCCTCGCCGCCGTTGCCACGCTCAAGATCCGGTGATGGGGCACCTTCCGGGGCACCGGGGGATGAATCCCCCGGCTGGAACTACGGGAAGCCCGATGAATCGGGCTCGCATGCCCGGGGTTGCCGTGCGAGTCCGCGAAGGCGGACTTTGCGCCGTTCGAGCCGCGGTTTCAACCGCCCGGCTGCCACAGCCATGACCCGCACCCTTTCCGGCGAGACGATCGGGGTGCTGGGGCTGGCGCGGAGCGGGATGGCGGCGGCGCGGCTGGCGCTGGCGCGCGGGGCAAAGGTTTACGCCAGCGACGCCGGAAGCGGGCCCGCGGCGCAGAAGGCCGCCGAAGAGTTGCGCGCGCTCGGCGGCGATGCCGAGACGGGGGGGCACGACGTGGCGAAGCTGGCCGCGTGCACGCGCATCGTCCTCTCCCCCGGCATCCCGCCGACGGCCAAGATCCTCCGCGATCCGGCCATCGCGCACGTGCCGGTGATCCCCGAGGTGGAGCTGGCGTACGAGCAGCTCGGGTCGCGCGTGATCGGCATCACGGGGACCAACGGGAAGACGACGGTCACGGGGCTGATCGAGCACATCCTGCGCGCCGCCGGGCGCGACGCGGTGGCGGGGGGCAACATCGGCACGGCGCTGAGCGAGCTGGCGCTGCGCGAGCCGCAGCCGGAGATCGCGGTGGTGGAGACGTCTTCGTTCCAGCTCGGGATGATCCGCGAGTTCGCGCCGGAGATCGGGGTGCTGACGAACCTGGCGCCCGACCACCTGGACTGGTACCCGGACTTGGAGGCGTACTACGCGGACAAGGCCAACCTCTTCCGCAACGCCACCCCTGCCAGCCGCTGGGTGCTGAACGCCGAGGACGAGCGCGCCCGCGAGCTCCCGGGAGATGCGGCGGGGGAGAGGTTCTACTTCCGCGTCGCGTCGCAGCCGGAGGACGGAGAGCGCGGCGGGTTCCTGGACCCGGAAGGGTGGCTCACGCTGCGGATGGACGGCGAGACGGAGGAAGCGCTGTCCCCAGCGCACGAACTCAGGATCCTGGGCCCGCACAACGCCGCCAACGCCCTCGCCGCCGCGCTGGCCGCACGCCTCGCGGGTGCGGAGGCAAAGGACATCGGGTACGCGCTGCGCAACTTCGAGGCGCCCGCGCACCGCCTGCAGCCGGTCGGCGAAAAGGGCGGCGTGCTCTGGATCAACGACAGCAAGGCGACCAACATCGCCTCCACCCGCGTCGCGGTGCGGGGGATGACGCGGCCCGTCGTACTGCTGCTGGGCGGGCGGCACAAGGGGGAGCCGTACACGGAGCTCCTCCCCGAGCTGGGCCCCACCGTCCGCGCGGTGGTGGCGTACGGCGAGGCAGCCCCGATCGTGCAGAGCGACCTCGCCGGCCACGTGACTGTCGAGCGCGTGGACGGCTCGTTCGAAGAGGTGGTGCGCCGCGCCCGCGAGCTGGCGCGCGAGGGTGACGCCATCCTCCTTTCGCCCGCGTGCAGCAGCTTCGACATGTTCCCCAACTACGAAGAGCGGGGCCGGCGCTTCGCCGAGCTTGCCGCCGAGGATCGCACGTGATCACCCTGCCAGGCCGCCCCCGCGCCCAGCCCCGCCCCGCCCAGCCGCCGGTCCCCCCGCGCGACCGGCGCCCCGCCGCGCCCCGCCTGGCCGCCGCCAAGGCCGCCCGCGCCGAGTCCACGCTCGAGTCGCGCGCGCTCGTCGCGCTCACGGCCGCGGCGCTCTGCTTCGGGCTGGTGGAGATGTACAGCGCGTCGTCGTTCATCGCGCGCAGCGAGGAGCTGCCGGGGCACTACTACGCCCTCAAGCAGCTCCGCGCCGTCGGGGCGGGCGTGCTGATGGCCGCCATCATCTCGCGCCTCGACTACCGCCGCTTCCGGCTGTGGGCGTGGCCGATGCTGATCGGCGTGGGGCTGATGCTGGTCGTCGTGATCATGCCGGGCACGGAGGCGATCGCGCCGCGCATCAACGGCGCGCGGCGCTGGCTTGACCTGGGGATGTCGTTCCAGCCCTCGGAGCTGGCCAAGCTGGTGATGATCATCTGGACGGCGATGCTGGCGGTGAAGAAGGAGGACAAGCTCCACTCCATGAGCCGAGGCCTGGTGCCCTTCCTGATGGTGTGGGTGCCGATGGCGCTCCTCGTCTTCCTGGAGCCCAACCTGAGCGCCGCGCTCCTCGTCATCCTGCTCAGCGCGCTGGTGCTGTTCGCGGGCGGGGCGCGGATCGGGCACTTCATCGTGCTGGGGCTGATCGCCGTGCCCATCGTCTGGGCCAAGGTGCAGGACGCGGGCTACCGGATGAAGCGCATCGCAGCCTTCCTCGATCCCGGCAACGACACGCAGGGCGTCGCGTACCAGATCAACCAGTCGCTGATCGCCATCGGCTCGGGCGGGCTGGGCGGAGTGGGCTTCGGCAACTCGCGGCAGAAGTTCGGCTTCCTCCCCGAGGCCCACAACGACTTCCTCTTCTCCATGATCTCCGAGGAGTGGGGGCTGCTGGGGGTGCTGTTCGTGGTCGCGGTCTTCGCGGGGTTCCTGGTGCTGGGCTACCGCATCGCGGCGCGCGCGCCGGACCGCTTCGGCTACCTGGTGGCGCTGGGGATGACCAACCTGATCGTCGTCACCGCCTTCCTCCACATGGGCGTCGCGATGGCACTGCTGCCGACCACGGGCTTCACCCTCCCCTTCATGTCGTACGGAGGGAGCGCGCTGCTCACCTACTTCGTGGCGGTGGGCGTGCTGCTGAGCGTGGCCCGCGCGCGGGGGACGGCCGCATGACGCCGCCCCGCATCCTCTTCGCCGGCGGCGGAACCGGCGGGCACCTGTACCCCGCGCTCGCCCTGGCCGACGCCTTCCAGCGGCTGCACCCCGGCGCGGAGGTGATGTTCATCGGCGCGCGGCGCGGCGTGGAAGCGCGCGTGCTGCCTGAAAAGGGCGTCCCGCACCGCCTTCTGCCGCTGGAGCCGATCCGCAGGCAGAAGCCGTGGCAGAACTGGCGGCTGATCCCCGCGATGCTCGGCTCGGCGACCGGCCTGCGCTCCGTCTTCCGCTCCTTCAAGCCCGACCTGGTGGTGGGGACGGGCGGCTACGCGAGCGGGCCGGCCGTCGCGTGGGGCGTGCTGAGTGGCGTGCCGGCCGCGCTGCAGGAGCAGAACTCGTATCCCGGCTTCGTCACGCGCACGATGGCGGGCCGGGTGCGCCAGCTCCATCTCGCGTTCCCCGAGGCGCGCGCGCACCTGAAGCCGGGGAAGCGCACCGAGGTGTTCGAGCACGGCAACCCCATCAACCCGCCCGACCTGACGCTGGACCGCGCCGCCGCCCGCGCCCGCTTCGGCCTCTCCGACGGCACGGTCTGCCTGGTGACGGGCGGCAGCCAGGGCGCGCGCTCGGTGAACGAAGCGCTGCTCGGCGCCCTGCGCGGCGTGGCGGACGGCCGCCTCCCCGCGCCGCCCCCCGGCTTCCAGATCCTGTGGGCGACGGGTCCCGCGACGTACGACAAGACGGCCGAAAAGCTGGCGCAGGTCGGCAATCCGGGGTGGGTGCACGTCCTCCCGTACATCCAGGACATGCCGGGCGCCCTCGCCTCCGCCGACTTCTCCATCGCGCGCGCCGGTGCGATGACGCTGGCCGAGCTGTGTGCCTGGGGCATCCCGAGCATCCTCGTCCCCTTTCCGCACGCCGCCGCCAACCACCAGCACCACAACGCCGTCGCCCTGGCCGACGCGGGCGCCGCCGTGATGGTGGAGGAAAAGGACCTCGCCGCCGAGCGGCTGTGGACCGAGGTGATGGCGCTCGCCTCCTCGCCCGAGCGCCGCGAGGAGATCGCCGCTCACGCACGCGAGCGCGGCCGCCCCAACGCCGCCGACCTCATCGTGCGCGAGCTGACGAAGCTGATTGGCTAAGCGAATGTAGCGTTTCTCTAGCCGGCTTCAGCCGCCTTCGCGTGGCTCCAGCCGGGGGATTCATCCCCCGGCGCGGGGGCCGGGGCCCGTGGCCGGCACCGGGGCCAACGAAGGCCGGGGATCCATCCCCCGGCGCGGGCGCCGGGGCCGGCAGGAGCGCACCACCCAGGGCATGAGCGCAAACGCGGGCATCGCGTAGCACCAGCGGCGAATGTCTTCGCCCTGGATTGAGCAACTTTCCCAACCGTATTGCGGGCGGTATATTGAACGGATTCGATCTGGTGGAGCTGGCGGGGCGCGGGCCCGTGCATTTCATGGGGATCGGCGGGGCGGGGATGAGCCCGCTGGCCGACATGCTCATGCT
>DASVTZ010000067.1 GCA_036387335.1 Longimicrobium sp. | reverse complement strand
CCCCCTCCCCCCGGCCCCCTCCCCCGCCTGCGGGGGCGCAGGGCGGGTGAGGGGGAGAACTGCTGCCCTCGTCGCACAGATCCCGTAGGGGCGCGATTCATCGCGCCCGTGCCCGCCGCCTCTCCACCGCCCGTCCTTTTGCACCAAACCGGCGCCCACCCTCGCCCCGCCTCGACCCCTGCGTCTCGGCACGAAATTCCGGTAGGGGCAGACCTGCGTGTCTGCCCACCCTCGCCCCGACCTCCACGCCCGCCCCACGGCACAGAGCCTCGTAGGGGCCGCCCCACGTGGCTGCCCGTGCCTCGCGCTGCGCCGTCTTCCGCAACGCGCACCAACGCCCGCCACCGCCCCTCTCCTAGCGGTTTGGGAGAGGGGCCGCGAGGAACGAGCGGGGGAGAGGGCCCTACCGCTCCGGCGTCGGCGGCGTCGTGATGAACAACGGGACCGCGCGCGGAACCGGCAGCCGCACCGGATCGACAACGGGCAGCGGCGAGAACGGCTCGGAGATGAAGATCTGCGTGAGCTGGCGCCAGCGGGCGAGGGCGCCCAGCGGCTGCAGCTCGCCGTCCGGGCGGCCGGTCGCGAGGGTGACGTGGGGGACGCGCGGGATCAACCGCAGGACGGCCAGCTCCAGCCCGGCCGCCGCGTCGGTGTCCGGGAGGTAGACGTGGCCGGGGTCGTTGGAGTCGGCGCCGTAGCTCTCCAGCCCCATCTCCGCGGCGGCGGCGTGGAAGGCGGGCATCTGCGAGGGGGCGACGTCGTAGTCGGCGGCGCGGCCGGCGGCGCGGCCCAGGCGATCCACGCGGCAGTGCCACGAAGTGAGGGTGCTCGTGGCAAAGAAGCCGGACCGGCTGCGGCCCTGCTGAAAAAGCCACGCCTGCCGCTGCGGCGCCCTCCACGTCTCACGCCGGCGGACGCGCACGCCGCGCCCGGCGAGCGCCTGCTCCATCCGCCGCAGCTTCGACGCGAAGATCGGGTCCAGCAGCTCCATCTCGCGGTAGGTGCGGCGCACCTCGGAGCCGAAGACGGTGCGCAGGACGCGCCACTCCCAGTGCTCGTAGCTCTCGCCCGGGTCGGGGTGCGGCATCCCGGGTACGCCCACGACGTGCGTGCCCGGGAGCGGGGTGGCGGGCTGGTAGACGGGCACGTCCAGGTACGACAGCAGCCCGAAGCGCCCCGGCCCGCGCGCGTTGTAGCGGCAGCGAAGCTCGGACGGCGTCGGGTTGCGGCCCAGGCGCTCGATGGGGCGCACGCTGCACGGGTTCACCAGCGGCGGCCGCGCGGGTGGCGGTGGAGCGGGCGGCGGCACAGGCGCCGCGGGCGGGGTGCTGTCCGCCGGGGGAACGGTCTGCGCCGCGAGCGGGGCCGCGGCCAGCGCGCAGGCGATCAGGGCGGGGAAGTGCTTCGACATCGTGTGCGAAAGAGGACGGCCGGCGCGCGGAGCGTGCCCCCGTGCATACCCCCGTCCGCCTGAATGGTTGAGTGGCCGCGCGCCAAGCTAACACGCCCCCGCCGCCCCGGCGAGACGCGCATTCGTTGCGTCCCGCCCTGCCGCGGCCTATGCTTTCCAACTGACCCTTACCCGTGGAGCAGACTGGATGGCGAAGGCCAAGGTGAAGTTCGAGGAGACGCCCAATCCCAACGCGGGCAAGTTCACGGTGGGCCGCACCCTGGTGGAGGGGCGCAGCGGCCTCACCTTCGACACGGCCGGCGAGGCAAAGGACAACGCCATCGCGGCGCGGCTGATGGCGGAGGCCGGGGTGGCTTCCATCTTCATGGTGGCCGACTTCGTAACCGTCACCAAGGATGACACGGCGACGTGGTCCGACCTGGCGCCACGGGTGCAGACCGCGCTGCGCGAGACGCTGTGACGGCCGCTTTCGACGCGGAGACCTACCGCCGGCGAAGGGACCGCTTCCTGGAGGGGATCGGCGGTGGAGTGGCGATCCTGGTGGCGCTCCCGGAGCTGGTGAAGTCGCGCGACACCGCCGTCCGCTACCGGCCGGACAGCGACCTCTTCTACCTCACGGGCTTCGTGGAGCCGGGCACCGCCGCCGTGCTGACGCCGCACGACGACGAGCACCGGCTGACGCTCTTCGTGCGCGAGCGCAATCCCGAGCGCGAGGCGTGGGATGGGCCCCGCGCCGGTCCCGAGGGCGCGCGTGAGCACTTCGGCGCCACCGCCGCGTATCCCATGAAGGAGCTGGACGAGCGGCTCAAGGCGCTGGTGGAGCCCGCCGACGCCATCTTCTACACCCTCGGCTCGGACGCGGAGATGGACGCGCGCGTGACGGGCCTCCTCCGCAAGTTCCGGCACACGCGCCCGCGCACCGGCAAGGGCCCCGCCGACGTGCGCGATCCCGCCGCCGTGCTGGACCGGATGCGGTTGATCAAGGAGCCCGCCGAGCTGGACCGGATGCGTGCCGCGGCCGAGATCGCTGCCCGGGCGCACGCCGCCGCCATGCGCGCCGCCCGCCCGGGGATCGGCGAGTGGGAGCTGGAGGCGGTCATCGAGTCCGGCTTCCGCGCCGCGGGTCCGACGGCGGAGACGGCCTTCCCCAGCATCGTGGGGAGCGGGATCAACGCCACCATCCTGCACTACCACGACAACGCCCGCCGCACCGAGGACGGCGACCTCGTGCTGATCGACGCGGGCGCCGCGCTTGGGCTCTACTGCTCGGACATCACGCGCACCTTCCCCGTCAACGGCCGCTTCACGCCTGCCCAGCGCGAGGTCTACGAGATCGTGCTGGCGGCGGAGGAGGCGGCCATCGCGGCGATCCGGCCCGGCGCGCCTTTCTCCGCCATCCACCAGGCGGCGCTCGAGGTGGTGGTGCAGGGGCTGATCGACCTGGGGCTGGTGACGGGGACGGTCGAGGAGGTGATCGAAGCCAAGGCGCACCAGCGTTTCTTCATGCACCAGACCTCGCACTACCTGGGGCTGGACGTGCACGACGTGGGTCCCTTCGCCAACCCGGACGGCTCGTCCGTCGCGCTGGAGCCCGGGATGGTAGTCACCGTGGAGCCTGGCCTCTACATCCCCGCCGCGGACGATGTGCCGGAGCGGCTGCGCGGAATCGGCGTGCGCATCGAGGACGACGTGATCGTCACCGACGACGGCCACGAGGTCATCACCCGCGGCGTCCCCGTGTATCCGTACCAGATCGAGGCGCTGGTCGGCCAGGCCTGATCCCTCCGAGGGCAACCATGATCCGCACGATGGTGATGGCCCGCGAGCCCGGCGACAAGCTCGGGTTCCGGCTCCGCGGCAGGGAAGTGTCGCGGCTGGAGGGGCTCAGCGACGCCGTGTTCGGCTTCGCCATCACCCTGCTGGTGGTGTCGCTGGAGGTGCCGCGCACCGCCGCCCAGCTCTTCGGGGCGATGCGGGGCTTCGTGGCGTTCGGGGCGTGCTTCGCTCTCCTCTACATCGTGTGGCACCACCACTACCGCTTCTTCCGCCGCTACGGCCTCACCGACGGGATGACCGAGACGCTCAACGCCGTCCTCCTCTTCGTCGTCCTCTTCTTCGTCTACCCGCTCAAGTTCGTCTTCGGAATGGTGATCGGGCAGATGATGGGCGACCCGTCGAACGTCACGCTGGCGGATGGGAAGACCGTGCCGGTGATGCAGGGGAACGAGCCGGCCATGCTGATGGTGGTCTACAGCACGGGCTACGTGGCGGTCTTCGTCATATTCGCGCTGTTGCACCTGCACGCCCTCCGCAAGCGCGAGATGCTGGAGCTGGACGAGCTGGAGCTCCACGACACGCGCGACAACATCCGCGAGTGCATCCTCAACTCCTCCATCGGCATCGCCTCCATCGCGGTCGCGGCCATCGGCGGGCGGCGGTACGCGGTCGCGGCGGGGCTCGTGTACTGGCTGGTGGGCCCGGCCATGGCCATCAACGGCACGATCGCGGGGAAGCGGCGGCAGCGCATCATGGCGCGCGTCGCCGCGGGATAGCTTCGGGGGCGAAGCTCACCAGTAACCCTTGGACGTCGCGAAGCTTCGATGAAAGTGGTGATCCAGAACAACAGCCGGGTCTGGGGCGGCAACGAGAAGTGGATGTCGATGCTCGCCGCCGGACTGCTGGAAAACGGGCACTCGGTGGTCGTCTCGTGCCGGGCAGACGGGGCGGTGCAGCCGCGGCTGGAAGAGCGCGGCATCCCCACCTCCGCCGTCCGACCCGGCCTGCGCGCGGACGTGGTGCGGGGGCTGCGCTTCGCGATGTGGCTGCGGCGCGAGCGGCCGGATGCGCTCGTGCTCACCTCGTGGAACGGGATCGCTTGGGGGGCGCGGGCGGCGCGGATCGCGGGGGTTCCGCGCGTGGTGGTGCGGCTCGGGATCGTGCGGACGCTGCCGCCGCGCGGGCGCCATCCCCGCCCGTTCCGCCGCAACGTCGACGCGCTGATCGTGAACTCGGAGGAGATCCGCGGCGAGTGGCTCCGCTGCGCGCCCTGGTTCCCGGCCGACGAGGTGCATCTGGTGCTGAACGGGATCGTGCCGCCTCCGCGCCTAGCGCCGGAGGAGCGCATCGCGACCCGAGAGGAGCTCGGCCTGACGCCGTCGTCGCGGCTGGTGGCGGGGGTCGGGCACATGTGCCCGCGCAAGGGCTTCGACCTGCTGATCGACTCCTTCGCCGCCGCGGACGTCCCCGGGTCCGAGCTGCTGATCGTGGGCTCGGGGCCGATGGAGGGTGCCCTCCGCGCGCGGGCCGCCTCGCTGGGGCTTAGCGAACGCGTGCACTGGGCGGGCTTCCGCGACGACGTCCCGCGCATCCTGGGCGCGTGCGACCTGTTCGTGCTGTGCAGCCGCAACGAGGGGATGGCGAACGCGATGCTGGAGGCGATGGCCTCCGGCACCCCCATCGTCGCCACGGACATCAGCGGCGTGCGCAGAGCGCTGGGTGCGCGCGACGGCCGCCCCGCCGCCGGCTGGATCGTCCCCCCCGACGACACCGCCGCGATGGCCGAGGCGATCGGCGAGGCGCTCACCTCCCCCGAGCTGGCGGGGGAGCGCGCCGGGGAAGCGTCGTGGCGGATCGCCCACTGGTTCAGCCCGGCCCGCATGGTCGCCGAAGCGGAGGCGGTGCTGGCGTCCGCGTCGAATGCGGATCCCTCGGAACGCGCACTAGATCCTTCGCTCCGCGCCAGAGGCCGCAGCCGGGGCGAGTTCCGCGCAACGCGTCGCTCAGGATGACAGAGGGTGAGCCGCGATCGAAACTCGCACCCCAGACCGCTTCAGCGGTCTTCGCGTGGTTCCAGCCGGGGGATTTATCCCCCGGGACCCATCGCCCGCGCATCGCCCGCGCACCCCCCGACGCATCGCCCGCGCATCCCCGGGACGCATCGCCCACGCATCCCCGGGACCCATCGCCCGCGCATCGCCCGTGCATCCCCCGGGACGCATCGCCCGCGCATCGCCCGTCCATCGCCCGCGCATCGCCCCGGCACCCCCAACCGTGGCCGTGGCCCAAAGCCGCCCCACGCCGCGCAACGCCTTGCGCTCACGACAGATCGGTGTAGATTGCGCGTTGCACGCCAACCGCGTGCGGTGGATGAATTTGCCGCGACCGCTTGCGACCACCTAAAAAAACGCTAAAGAGTCGGGATCTCCGGTAGCCCGTTCTGGTATGCCGTGCCCCGCACTCCAAGAGAGCCGCGGGGCCTTTGTTTCTCTGGAAATCACGCATGCAGCAGCTTCGCCCGCCCTACCTCGATGCACTCGACCAGCGCGTCCTCGTCTTCGACGGCGCCATGGGGACCTCGGTCCAGCGCTACAACCTGACGCCGGAGGACTTCGGCGGCGAGAAGCTGGAGGGGTGCAACGACTACCTCGTCATCTCCAGGCCGAACGTCATCGAGGAGATCCACGCCTCGTTCATGGAAGCGGGCGCGGACGTGCTGGAGACGGACACCTTTCGCTCCAACCGCATCACGCTGCGCGAATACGGCCTGCAGGAGCGCGTGCGTGAGATCAACGTCGCCGCCGCCTCGCTCGCCCGCCGCGTGGCGGACCGCTTCTCCACGCCAGAGAAGCCGCGCTTCGTGGCCGGCTCCATCGGCCCCAGCGGCTTCCTGCCGTCGGCGAGCGACCCGACGCTGGGGAACATCACCTTCGACGAGCTCGCGCCCGTCTTCCAGGAGCAGGCCGCGGCGCTGATCGAGGGCGGAGTGGACGTGCTGCTGGTGGAGACGTCGCAGGACATCCTGGAGGTGAAGGCCGCCATCTTCGGCTGCCGCGCCGCCATCCGCGAGGCGAGCCGTCCCGTCGCGCTGCAGGTGCAGGTGACGCTGGACACGAGCGGCCGCATGCTGCTGGGCACCGACATCGGCGCCGCGATGGTGACGCTGGAGTCGCTGCGGGTGGACGTGGTGGGGCTCAACTGCTCCACCGGCCCCGAGCACATGCGCCAGCCGATCCGCTTCCTGGGCGAGAACGCGCGCCTCCCCGTGTCGTGCATCCCCAACGCCGGGATCCCGCACAACGACGGCGGCGTGGCCGTGTACCCGCTGGAGCCCGTCCCCTTCGCCGAGCAGCTCGCCGAGTTCGTGAACGAGCACGGCGTGCGGATCGTCGGCGGGTGCTGCGGCACGACGCCCGAGCACATCCGCGAGCTGGTGGCGCGGGTGGGCGGCGCGAAGCCGCGGGTGAGCGAGGCCGTCTTCGTGCCGCGCCTCTCCTCCGGCATCCGCGCAACGGACCTGGTGCAGGAGCCCGCGCCCACGATGATCGGCGAGCGGGTCAACGCGCAGGGGAGCCGCAAGGTGAAGCGCCTCCTGCTGGGCGACGACTACGACGGCATCCTGGACGTGGCCCGCGACCAGACGGAGAGCGGCGCGCACGTGCTGGACGTGTGCGTGGCGCTTACGGAGCGCGCCGACGAGGACGACCAGATGCGCACCGTCGTCAAGCTCCTCTCGCAGGGCGTGGATGCGCCGCTGTGCATCGACTCCACCGAGGCGCCGGTGATCGAGGCGGCGCTGAAGCAGTCGCCGGGGCGCGCCATCGTCAACTCCATCAACCTGGAGAACGGGCGCGAGCGCTGCGACGCGGTGCTGCCGTCGGTGGCGGCGCACGGGGCGGCGGTGATCGCGCTGACCATCGACCGCGATCTGGGCGGGATGTGCAAGACGCGCGAGACGAAGCTGGAGGCCGCGCGCAAGATCCACGCGATCGCCGTGGGCGAGTACGGGCTGCACCCCAGCGACCTGATCTTCGACGCGCTGACCTTCACCCTCGCCACCGGCGACGAGGAGTTCCGCAAGTCGGCGGCGGAGACCATCGAGGGGATCCGCGCGATCAAGGAGGCGCTCCCGGGCGTGCTGACCACGCTGGGCGTGTCGAACGTCTCGTTCGGGCTGTCGCCGGCGGCGCGCGGGGTGCTCAACTCCGTCTTCCTGCACCACTGCGTGCAGGCGGGGCTGGACACGGCCATCATCAACCCCGCGCACGTCAAGCCGTACTTCGAGATCCCGGACGCCGAGCGCAGGCTGGCCGACGACCTGATCTTCGACCGGCGCACCGCGGAGCACGACCCGCTGGCGGCGTTCATCGCCTTCTACGAGAACAGCACGGTGGAGCAGGAGTCCAGCGTCGATCCCACGGCGGGGATGGAGCCGGAGGAGGCGCTGCACTGGAAGATCCTGCACCGCAAGAAGGAGGGGATCGAGGAGTGGATCGACCGCGCCGTGGAGAAGTTCGGCGCGGTGCCGGTGCTCAACGACGTCCTCCTCCCCGCGATGAAGGAAGTGGGCGACAAGTTCGGCGCGGGCGAGCTGATCCTCCCCTTCGTCCTCCAGAGCGCGGAGGCGATGAAGCGCGCCGTCGCCCGCCTGGAGAACTACCTGGAGAAGGCGGAGGGACAGACCAAGGGAAAGGTGGTGCTTGCAACCGTGTACGGCGACGTGCACGACATCGGCAAGAGCCTGGTGAACACCATCCTGAGCAACAACGGCTACACGGTGTACGACCTGGGCAAGCAGGTGCCGGTCAACACCATCATCGAGAAGGCGGAGGAGGTGGGCGCGGACGCCATCGGCCTTTCCGCGCTCCTGGTGAGCACCTCCAAGCAGATGCCGCTGTGCGCGCAGGAGCTGCACAAGCGCGGCCTTCACTACCCGCTGCTGGTGGGCGGCGCGGCCATCAACCCGTCGTTCGTGCGCGGCGCCGCGCTGGTGGAGGACGGCAAGCCGTTCCCGGCCGGGATGTTCTACTGCAAGGACGCCTTCGAGGGGCTGTCGACCATGGACAGCCTGATGGCGGACAACGGCGAGCAGTTCGTCGTGGAGCACAACGAGGAGATGCTGCGCCGCTCCGCCGCCTACAACGCGGCCAAGGAGGCCGCGAAGGGGAAGCGTCCCGCATCGCGCGAGAACCCCGCCGTGGGCGCCGCCGACGTCCCCACGCCGCCGTTCTGGGGGTGGAAGGTGCTGCAGAACCTCCCGGTGGACGACGTGGTGGAGTGCATCGACCGCAACACGCTGTACCGCATGCAGTGGGGAGCCCGCAACCTCAAGGGCGACGAGTGGGACCGCCTGGTGCGCGAGGACTTCGAGCCGCGCCTCGCGCGCTACTCGCTGGAAGCGCGCACGCAGGGATGGCTCCGCCCGCGCGCCATCTACGGCTACTTCCCCGCCGGCCGCGACGGCGACGCGGTGGTCGTGTTCGACCCAAAGGACCGGACGCGCGAGGTGGGCCGCTTCGAGTTCCCGCGCCAGGAAGACCGCGAGGAGCTGTGCCTGGCGGACTACTTCCGCCCGCTGAACGGCGAGGGCCCCCAGGACGTCCTTCCGCTGCAGGTGGTGACGAGCGGCGACCGCGCGGCCGAGTTCATCGATCGCCGCACCAAGGGCGGGGACTACAGCGAGGGCTACTACCTGCACGGCTTCAGCGTGCAGACCGCGGAGGGCACGGCCGAGCTGGTGAACCGCCGCATCCGCCAGGAGCTGGGGATCGGCGAGCCGCGGGGGCTGCGCTACTCGTGGGGCTATCCGGCCTGCCCGGACGTGGAGCAGCACGAGCTCCTATTCAAGCTCCTCCCGGTCAAGGAAGCCATCGGCGTCGGCCTCACCGCCGGCTTCCAGCTGGACCCGGAGCAGTCGACGGCGGCGCTGGTGGTGCACCATCCGGCGGCGAAGTACTTCTCGACGATTTGAGGGAATAGGGAATAGGGAATAGGGACTAGGTGTGTTGCTGGTCAATCCCTGATCCCTGATCCCTAATCCCTGTAGTTCCTGGCATTCCGCCTGCACCTGGCACCGATAACCGTAGCACGGCACCCCCACAGCCCCGCGCCCAGCGCGAGGAGGTCGCAATCGCAAAGGCAAACTACAGCGTGGATCGCGCGCTGAAGACGAACCGGGGGCGCTCCCGGATGGTGAGCGCGGCCATCATCGCGCTGGGTGTGCTGATCCTTGCGGGCGTGCTCCTCTTTCGCGACCGCGGGCGGGAGCGCGCCGCCGGCAGCGTTCGCGTAGGCGACGACTCCACGAGCGTGGCGGCGCGGCTGGGCAAGAACCCGCAACGCTGCACGGAGATCAACCTGGGGCACCTGGCCGACGCCTTCCCCGCGAACACCCCGCGCCCCACCGTCGAGGAGACGCTGGGCGGGCTCCACGGCCGCACCACGACGCGCTGGGTCTACGCGGGCAAACAGCGCACCCCCTGCCGCGCCCGCCGCGGCGACACCGAGGTCGGCTTCGACCGGGAGGGGAAGGTGCTGTGGGCCGTGCCGGTGTACGGGACGACGCCGATTGTGATGTAAACGGAAGTGCTAAGTCCTAAGTGCTAAGTGCTGGAACTGCAGTTACTCAGCACTTAGGACTTTAGCACTTAGCACTTAGCACTTAGCACTATCCACGCTGAAACTCAAAGACGGACCGAACCACGCCCATGCCCGACTTCCGCGAGCTCCTGGCCGACGGCCGCCCACACCTCTTCGACGGGGCGATGGGGACGATGCTGTACGCCAAGGGGGTGTACATCAACCGCTGCTACGACGAGCTGTGCACCACCCAGCCCGACCTGGTGGCGGACGTGCACCGCGCCTACGTCAAGGCGGGCGCCGAGATCCTGGAGACGAACACGTACGGCGCCAACCGCGCCAAGCTGGCGCGCTACGGCCTCGAAGACCGCACGGCCGAGATCAACGCCTGCGCCGGCGCCCTCGCCCGCCGCGCCGCAGGCGACCGTGTCTACGTCGCAGGGGCCATGGGGCCGCTGGGGATGCGCATCGAGCCGTTCGGGCCCACGTCGGCCGACGAGGCGCGCTCCATCTTCCGCGAGCAGGCGGAGGGGCTGGCCGCTGGCGGCGTGGACCTCTTCGTCCTGGAGACGTTCGCGGACCTCGAGGAGATCCACCAGGCGATCCTGGCGGTGCGCGAGGTGTGCGACCTCCCCGTGGTGGCGCACATGACGATCCGCGAGGACGGGCGCACCCCCTTCGGCACCGAGGCGGCGACGCTTGCCGAGCGGCTGGCCGGGTGGGGCGCGGAAGTCGTGGGGCTCAACTGCAGCGTGGGCCCCAGCGCCATGCTCGCCGCGACCGACGAGATGCTCGCCGCCACCGACCGGCCGCTCATCATGCAGCCCAACGCCGGCCTCCCGCGCGACGTGGACGGCCGCACCATCTACATGGCGTCGCCGGAGTACATGGCCACGTACACGGCGCGCCTCATCCGCAAGGGCGTGCGCTTCGTGGGCGGCTGCTGCGGCACCACGCCCGAGCACATCGCGCGCATGGCGGGCGCGCTGCGCATGCTGGCCCCCGCGCAGTCCACGCGCGTCCACGCCGCCGCGCACGAGCCCGACAGCCGGGCGATCGAGCCGGTGCCGCTCGCCGAGCGCTCGGAGTGGGGGCGCAAGCTGGTCACGGGCGAGTTCCTGACCACGGTGGAGATCGTCCCGCCGCGCGGCGTCAACCCGGCCGCGATGCTGGACGGCGTGCGCCTCCTCAAGGCGGCGGGGGTGGACGGCGTCAACGTGCCGGACGGCCCGCGCGCGCAGTCGCGGATGGGCGCACTGGCCACGGCGCTCATCATCCAGCAGCAGGTGGGGATGG
The DNA here is from genome assembly GCA_036387335.1 of Longimicrobium sp. NCBI lineage: Bacteria > Pseudomonadati > Gemmatimonadota > Longimicrobiia > Longimicrobiales > Longimicrobiaceae > Longimicrobium > Longimicrobium sp. The sequence goes on along the minus strand of DASVTZ010000067.1, from coordinate 965 downwards.
AGGCGGTGGTCCACTACGCCTGCCGCGACCGCAACCTGCTCGGGATGCTCTCGGACCTGCTCGGGGCGCAGGCGCTGGGGCTGCGCAACATGCTCTTCGTCACGGGCGACCCGCCCAAGATGGGCCCGTACCCGGACGCCACGGCCGTCTTCGACATCGACGCCATCGGGCTCACGAACCTGGCCGCGCGCCTCAACCGCGGCCTCGACCCCGGCGGCAACGTGCTGGGCGACGCCACCTCCTTCGTCCTGGGCGTGGGCGTCAACCCCGGCGCGGAGGACCTGGAGCACGAGCTGCGTCGCTTCTACTGGAAGGTGGAGGCGGGCGCGGAGTACGCCATCACGCAGCCCGTCTTCGACCTGCGCCAGCTGGAGTCGTTCGTGGCGCGCATCGAAAAGGAGGGGATCCGCATCCCGATCATCGCCGGGATCTGGCCGCTGGTCTCCGCCCGCAACGCCGAGTTCCTGGCCAACGAGGTCCCCGGCGTCGTCGTCCCACCTGACGTCATGGAGCGCATGCGCCGCGCGAGCGACCTGGGCAAGGAGGCCGCGGTGGAGGAGGGCACCCTGATCGCCCAGGAGATGCTGCGCGATTCGCTCCCGATCATCCAGGGCGTGCAGGTGAGCGCGCCGTTCGGCCGCGTGCCGCTCGCGCTGCGGGTGTTCGAGGCGATTCCCGGGTGGCGCGGGGCGGCGGAGGCGGCGTAGGCCCCACCCCCAGCGTCGCTCCGCGACGCATCCCCCTCCCCCGATACTGCCCGGGGGAGGGGGTTTGTGCGTGGGTTGGTGCGCGCAGGCGGGGTTCGGCGCGGGGCGGGGCACGGGCAGCCACGCGGGCGGCCCCTACGAGGTTCGCGTGCGGGGGCGGGGGGCGAGGTCGGGGCAGGGGTGGGCGGACACGCAGGTCCGCCCCTACGAGGGTTGGCGCGCGGGGGGCGTGATGAAGTACGCCCCCACCACGGTGTC
>DASVTZ010000066.1 GCA_036387335.1 Longimicrobium sp. | reverse complement strand
ACGACTGTATCGTTCGTTCGGTTCTTCTTCACGTTGTGTGCAATCCGTGCGATGCCTCGATGGACACCTGCAGGCACCGCGGGAGACGTGACGCCCCCGGCTGATGTGCCACACGGCCGCTCCGCAATTCCTAGTCGCGGGCTGCACAAAGCACTCCCCAATACCCGATTTGTCAAAACTTCCGCGCGGCTTCTGCCGCGTCTTCAATGGCAACCCGGCCAGTTTCACCCGGCCCGTCGCGCAGTCCTTCAATCTAAACGGGCGTTGCTGATCCGTCAACCCCCGTTTTTTCAACTTCCGCCGCACCCGATCCGCGGCGAACTCCTTGAAGCTACTCGGCTTATCGCGGATCGTCAAGGGGTGAAAACTAGCGTTTCCTAATCCACCATCGCGACCGGCAGCTTGTCCGGTGGAGCCCTACAACGTAAAACAGTCCCGCCGAACCGTCAACCCCTCGCCGCGAAGACAAACCGAGACCCCGCGGCCGGAGCCGCGGGGTCTCGCAGGGGTGAGCGACCGGAATTGAACCGGCGACCTCCAGGGCCACAACCTGGCGCTCTAACCAACTGAGCTACGCCCACCGTCATCTCAAAACCGCATCTCGTGCAAGGACACGCGCCGAAGCACCGGTCGATGCCGAGACACGAATTTGTGAAAGAATCCGGGATTACGCAAGTGGCCGCCGGGGTTCCCGCGTGGGAGCCCCGGCGCCCGAACCGAGTTACGGGACGAACTGGATCTGGTCCACGTAGAAGGTGGGCTGCGCCCCGCCGCTGTTGTCCGAGATCACCACGTCGGTGATCGCCAGCGACGAAATCCCCAGCGTCGACAGCGGCATGCTCACCTTGCGCCACGTCCCCGCCGCCACCGAGCCGCCGGCGATGTAGCCGTTGACTCCCACCATCGTGCGCCAGCCGCCGGTGTCGCCGAGCTGCACGATGAGGTTCTGCCCGCCGGCCGAGCCGCCGTGCACGTAGAACTCCAGCGTCGTCAGCCCCGACGGACTCACCCCGGTGCCGTGGTGCGCGTACAGCCCGCCCCAGGCCGCAGTGTACGCCGCCGAGATCGACTTGCTCCCCATGAACACCGGCGAGGTGTTGGTGAAGCTAACGGTGGTGCCCCACGACCAGTTCGCCCACCCGGTGGTCAGCGCGTCATCGTAGACGACCTTGCTGGTGTTCATCACGTCGTGGATGGCCCCCAGCAGGCTGATTCCCGCAGCCGACGTGTCCTGTGTCACCTCCCAGATCCCGATGCCGGACGCGCGCTGCAGGCTCAGCGTCGTCTTCTGCTTCATGGTAGCGACGCCGTTGTAGTACCAGCCGTTGCTCACGTCCTTGGTAGGTGCCGTCGCGTCGTCGCGCACGATGTGGCGATATGGCTTCTGCTGCCCGCTCGAGTTGTTCCCGTAGAACTGCACCCCCAGCACGGTCTTGGATTGCGGAAGCCCGCGTCCGGACCAGTAGTCCAGCGACGCCACCGCGTGCGAGTACGCCGGGGTGGTGGTCTCGCCGTCGTACGCCATCAGCACCAGGAAGTCCACGTTGTTGAAGACCGAGGACTTGATGTGCTGCCCAAACCAGCCGTTGGCGGCTACGGCCGCGGTCAGCAGCTTTCCGCGGCTGTGCATGGCCGTGTCCAGGTCGCTCATCAGCACGGCGTAGTCGGTGGCGTTCGCGGTGTCGTCGGGGAACTCCCAGTCGATGTCCACCCCGTCCAGCCCGTAGTTGTTGACGAAGGTGACCATGTTGCTGACGAAGGTGCTCCGCGCCGTCGCGTTGTCGGCCATGGGCGCGAAGGTGGTGTCGTGGTCGTTGCCGCCGCCGCCCACGGAGATCAACGCCTTGGTGCCGGCGGCGTGCGCCTTCTGCACCATCGCGGTGAGCCGCGTGTCTCCGCTCATCGCGATGCCGGTGAGCGAGCCGTTGGAGCGCACGTCCACGAAGGCGTAGATGACGTGCGTCATCTTGTTGTACCGCACCGAGTCCAGCGACAGCGACGGGTACCAGTTGGGCAGGTACCCCACCACCCGCGCCGAGCTGGCGTTCATCGCCCATCGCGGCGGCGCCCCCGGTTCCAGCGAGGGTCCGGACGACCCCGTCGGCGAGTCCGCGCACGCCGCGAGTGTGGCGAGAAGCGCCACGGCGAAGAAAGGCTTGTAGCACCGCATGAATCCTCCAACGTCAATAGGTACCCGCCACCTCGAACCTCCCCCCGGCTCGGGCGTGCGGTGACGCTGGGCAATTCGCGTGCTACAAAGATGGACGTAAAGTACAGTGGATAAAACGGTTGTGGAGTGAACGGACGGCGTTCCGCCTGTTTATTAGCGAGGGCTATGTGACGCTTGAAGTAAATCCAAGAGGATCACGCAGCGCACCGTGCGTCTGGATGCGTGCACTTTCCTGACGAGTTCCATTAAGCCATTATCCGCCACCGTAGCAATCTCCTGCCATTCTCCTGGTTTCGAATCATGCCACGCCCTTCTCGCTCTTCTGTACCGGACGCCCAGCTACAGCTTGAGTCTTCCACGGGACCGGATTGGCCGGATGTGCAGCGCTTCCCGGGAAATGTCTCGGGACATACTGCCGACAGCGTGATCCTCGAGGATCTGCGGAGTTCCCAAAGCCCGCGCTTGATCACGAGCTATACTTCGCTGGACCGGGTGATCGAGTTTCTCGCGGACATCTATCACCGCAAGCAAACTGACCCGCTTGCCGGAGCGACGGTCGTCATCGGCCACGAGCCCAGCCGGGCAAGGCGCACAAACCATAGAGATTCGCGGCAACGTTTCGAAGCGGAAATCTCCGACTATTGGTTTCGCCACGGTATTTCGATCGCGAGGAGTGCCCAGATCGTAGCCGCGATCCAGTGCCTCGCAGAGGGACTGGTGTCGGTGCGCACCTCCAATCAGCGCGTGATCCACGCAAAGATGTATGTCACAGATAGCGCAGCCACGCTCGGCTCCAGCAACTACAGCCACTCCGGGATGCGCGTACAGGCGGAGGCGAATTGCCGCTTCGTTTCTGCGTCAGAGCCGCAGCGGTACAAGGAGACGGCGCAGGCGGCCGACGTGATCTGGCACGAAGCCAGGGACTACCAGGAGGGACTTCTGGCGCTGCTCCGAAAGCTGCTGAGGCACGTGAACTGGGAGGACGCACTCGCCCGGGCCTGCGCGGAGTTGCTGGAGGGTGCCTGGGCACGGCGCTACCTGCCTGATCCGGCCGACGCGCCAAAACTCTGGCCGTCTCAGGTCGGCGGGATCGCACAAGCGTTGTGGATCCTGAACAACACCGGGAGCGTCCTGGTAGCAGACGCAACCGGATCCGGGAAAACACGGATGGGCGCCAACCTCCTCCGGGCGGTTCAGAACCGTCGCATGCGCATCCGCATACGGGGGGCGGCGCCGATTGCGCTCGTGTGCCCGCCCGCGGTCGACCCCCTGTGGCGTCGTGAAACCGTACGGTGCGACGTGAACCCGGGCCGCTATTCCCATGGCGTCCTGAGCCACCCCACCGCATCGGCCCGCGAGGACACGATCGAGGCCATTCGCCGGGCATCCATTCTGGCCGTAGACGAGGCACACAATTACCTGAATCGTGCTTCACTACGCACCCAGGCAATGTATCGGCACCAGGCCGACCATGTGGTCCTGTTTACCGCCACTCCCATAAATCGCGGCGCGCAGGATCTACTGTCGATCATTGATCTGCTTGGGGCCGACAACTTCGACGATACGGTGCTGGAAAGCGTTCAGGCTGCGTGGAAGCGCAAGCGTCGAGAGGGTCAGTTCCGCCTTACCGAGGAAGAGACGGATGCAATCCGCTCGGGACTCTATGCCTTTACTGTGCGGCGGACCAAGTCCGTCTTGAACTCGCTCGTGGACAAGGAACCCGACGAGTACAAGAACGAACTGGGGCAACGCTGCCGGTATCCGGAACATCGGGCCCGTTCATACGGCCTGAACGAGAGCGAGGCTGACCGTACCGTTGCACGCGAGATCCGCGTGGCCGCCAAAGAGCTTCGGGGGCTGACCCAGTTCCAAAAGGACCTGAGACTCCCGAGATTTCTGCAAGAAGAGGGGGTGAAGCCTGAACACTATCTAGTGCAGCGCCTGAACAGCGCCCGGGGACTGGCGAGATACTTCGTCGAATCGGCACTCCGCTCCTCACGTGCCGCATTGTTCGAGCACATTCGCGGAACCGAGGATGCTTGTGCCAGGGTAGGGATCACCACCGGCGTGAAAAAAGCTGGGACCGGAAACGTAATCGGAACCTTGCAGGCGATCCGTCGCCGACCGCCAAGATCCTACCTGGGTGTCGAGCTTCCGGATTGGCTCTCAGACCGCGAAGCACACGCCCGTGAATGCGAAAGCGAAATCGCGATCTACGAGAGGATCGAAGAGCTGCTGGAGCGACTGTCCGACGACCGCGAGGTGGCGAAAACCGACATGCTGGTGCAGCGGCGTAAAACGCATCCGCTGGTGCTCGCGTTCGATACGTACCTTATCACCCTCCACGACATAAGCCGCAGGCTTCTGGAAACTGGAGAAGAGGATGTGATCCTCGCGACCGGTGAAACGAAGGGCAACCGTGCACAGGTCCAGAAGAAGCTCGGATTGGGGTCCGAGGCCACCGGGATCGCCCTGTGTTCCGATGCGCTGGCGGAAGGCGTCAACCTGCAGGCTGCCTCGGCTGTCGCCATGCTGGACATGCCGACCGTGGTGCGTCTGGCGGAACAGAGGATTGGGCGGATCGATCGGATGGATACGCCACATGCCGCGATCGAAGTCTTCTGGCCGAACGACGCCGAAGAGTTCGCTCCTCGCGCAGCCGAGCTTTTGCTTGACCGGATGAAGGACGTGGCCGACCTTCTCGGGTCCAACGTTCCACTTCCACCTCATCTGGCCCCTGTTGACCTGAACGCGTCGGTTCGCGCTGAAGAGATGCAGAAGCTGCTGGCCGACAGCGCGAGGGAAGGAGCCGGGGATGCGTTGAAGGACGCATTCCAGTCGGTCAGGGCTCTGATCGAAGGCGAGAACGCGCTCGTCAGACCCGACGTCTACCTGTCGGTTCGCCGTTCGCGGGTACAGCTCCACACCGCTGTCAGCGTGCTTCAGACTGATCGGCGGTGGGGCTTCTACGCGGTCGCGGGGGCCGGCATGGCCCCGCCACGATGGATGTTCGTCGAGGCAGGTTCAGCAGAGCCGATCACGGACCTGGACCTGATTGCCGCCCGGTTGAGAGAACGTTTGGCCGAGCCCATCGACCGGGACCTGGACGAGCGAGCCGGTAAGATCATGGCGGAGGACCTCTCATTGCTTCAGCGGCGCGAGGAGTACACGCTGCCCCAGCGCAAGCGGCGCGCGCTGAAGCTGATGCGTAAGGTTCTGGAAGCGTTGCGGAGCAAGGGCAGAACCGTCGACCCGGCGATGAAATCCGCTATTCGGGAGCTACTGGAGCTCATTGCGCCCGTGGGGATACCGCGGAACGATTTCACGCGGATCGACGAGCCGGACGAAGTGGTGGACCTGGAGGTCGTGGCGGATTGGTGGCTCGACCTGATCCGGCCGGCGTGGCAGCAGCACCTGCAGAACGCGCGGCGTCGCAGCCCAGCGCGCTTGTCCGAGCTGGAGAAGCCGCTGATGGAGGCGCCACCGACCGCCGAGCAACTGATGTCCGTGTTCGAGCCTGAAGTCGCGCTTTACACCCAGCCGCTCGCTCGCCGTGTCGCGGCAGCGATCGTGGGCGTTCCGAACGCTTGATCACCCACGTTCACCCGACCTACACGCGCGGCAAAGCCGAACGGCACCAATGAGAAGCGCCCACCGCAGCGAACGGTGGGCGCTTCTTGGCTACGCGCCAGATAGGACTCGAACCTATGACCTACGGCTTAGAAGGCCGTTGCTCTATCCAGCTGAGCTACTGGCGCAGGTGTTGACCTGTACCAACGTTCGCCGGGAAGGTGCCCCGGCAGTCGGGGAGACAGGATTCGAACCTGCGACCCCCTGGTCCCAAACCAGGTGCGCTACCGGGCTGCGCCACTCCCCGTCCGACAGAGCGCAAAAGTATATCCCTGCGGCGCGATAATCAACCCTGCGCCATTCCTCGCAACGCTTCCGCCGCCTGCCGCACGGCACGGCCGCGGTGGCTAATCTCGTTCTTACGGTCCGGCGCGAGCTCGCCAAAGGTGCAGCGCTCGGCGGGGATGTAGAAGAGCGGATCGTAGCCGAAGCCGCCGGCGCCGCGCGGCTCCTCCAGCACGACGCCGTCGCAGGTGCCGAGGAAGACCGCCTCGTCCGCGCCGCCGCCGGCGAGGGCGGCGGCGCAGACGTAGCGCGCGCCGCGGCCGGACTCCGGCATTCCGGCGAGCTGCTGGAGGAGGTGGGTGTTGTTCGCCTGGTCCTGCCCCGCCCCACGCTGGTCCGGGCCTGGGGCGAAGCGGCGCGAGCGCACGCCAGGGGCGCCGCCGAGCGCATCGACGCAGATCCCCGAGTCGTCGGCGAGGGTGAGCTGGCCCGTGAGGCGCGCGAAGTGGCGGGCCTTGGCCAGGGCGTTCTCCTCGAAGGTGTCGAACACCTCCAGCGCGTCCTCCTCCGGCGTTTCCTCGATCCCCAGAGTGTCCAGGCCCACGATCTCCAGCTCCGGGTAGCCGGCGAGGATCTCGCGGATCTCGCGCACCTTGCCGGGGTTGCGGGTGGCGACCAGGAGGCGCGTCATCCGCCCACGGCTTCGCGCTGCGCCCGCAGCAGGCCGCGGATGCCGCCGCCGGTGAGCGCCACGAGGCCGGCGAGCTGCTCGGGGGAGAAGTCGCTGCGCTCGCCCGTGCCCTGCACCTCGATGATGCCGCCGCTCTCGCGCATCACCAGGTTGAGGTCGACCTCGGCGGCGGAGTCTTCCGTGTAGTCGAGGTCCAGCAGGAGGGCGCCGCCGACCACGCCGGCGCTCATGGCGGCGACGAACTCGCGGAACGGAGACGCGGTTCCCTTTGCGGCGATCCACTGGCACGCGTCGTAGAGCGCGACGGCGCCGCCGGTGATGGAGGCGGTGCGGGTGCCGCCATCGGCCTGCAGGACGTCGCAGTCGATGGTGATGGTCCACTCGCCCATCGCGGCCATGTCCACGCAGGAGCGCAAGCTGCGGCCGATCAGGCGCTGGATCTCCTGCGTGCGCCCGCCCACCTGCTTGCGCTCGCGCTGGTTGCGGGAGTGCGTGGCGCGCGGGAGCATCGAGTACTCCGCGGTCACCCACCCCTCGCCGCTCCCCTTGCGCCAGCCGGGGACCCCGCGCTCCACCGTCGCGGTGCAAAGGACGCGGGTGCGCCCCGTGGAGATCAGGCACGATCCCTCCGCGTACTCGCTCACGCCGCGCTCGATGCGCAGGGCGCGCGGCTGCTCGGGGGTGCGACCTTCGGACCTGTCAGGCATTCTGGGCGGCTCGCTGGAGGATGGCCGTCGTGGAGCGGCCGGGGACGAGCGGGGCGACGACCACTTCCCCGCCGGCGGCTTCGACTTCGGCGCCGCCCACGATGTCTTCCCTGCGGTAGTCGCCGCCCTTCACCAGCACGTCGGGAAGGAGCGCGACGATGAGGTCACGCGGGGTGTCTTCCGCGAAGAAGGTGACGTAATCCACCGCCGCGAGGCCTGCCAGGACGTACGCACGGTCGTCTTCCGGGTTCACGGGGCGCGATGGACCCTTGAGGCGGCGCACGGAATCGTCCGTGTTGAGGCCGACGACGAGGAGATCGCCAAGGCTGCGCGCGGATTCCAGGTACTCGACGTGGCCCCGGTGCAGCACGTCGAAGCAGCCGTTGGTGAATACAACGCGCTCGCTCCGCGGCCTGCCGAGGCGGGCTACGAGCTCTTCGCGGCCGACGATCTTTTGCTCCGCGCTCACGGCTGCTCCGGGCGGGCGGCGGGGACTTCGCGGCGGATCTCTGCGAGCAGCTCCCCCGCCCCGCGGCGCAGGAGCTCGTCCGCCAGGCCGCGCCCCAGGGTGGCGGCATCCTCCGGCGCGCCGTCGATGGAGGCGCGGAGGATCGTGTCGCCGCTCGTGGAGGCGACGAGGCCGTGCAGCGTCAGGCGGCCGTCGTGGAGCTCGCCGAGGGCGCCGATGGGGACCTGGCAGCCGCCTTCGAGGGCGCGGAGGAAGGCCCGCTCGGCCGTGGTGGCGGCGGCGGTGGGCGCGTGATCCAGGCCGCGCAGGCGCTGGAGCAGCGGCTCGTCGTCGGCGCGGGCGACGACGGCGAGGGCGCCCTGCCCCACCGCCGGGAGCCAGGCGGAGGGATCGAGGTGCTCGGAGATGCGGTCGTCCCAGCCCAGGCGCAGCACGCCTGCGGCCGCCAGGATGATCCCCTCGTACTCGCCGCGGTCCAGCTTGGCGAGGCGGGTGTTGAGGTTGCCGCGCAGGTCCAGCACCTCCAGGTCCGGGCGGCGCGCCTGGAGCTGCGCGCGGCGGCGCAGCGAGCTGGTCCCGACGCGCGCGCCCGCCGGCAGCGTCGTGAGCGAGCCGGTGCGGCCGGGGGCGAGGATCAGCACGTCGCGCGGGTCCTCGCGGACGGTTATGGCGGCGATCACCAGGCCGTCCGGAAGGCGCGTGGGCACGTCTTTGAGAGAGTGCACCGCCAGATCCGCGGCGCCCGAAAGGAGCGCTTCGTCCAGCTCTTTGGTGAAGAGCCCCTTGTCCCCGATCTTGGCGAGGGGGACGTCGAGGATCTTGTCGCCGATCGTCTTCACCACGTCGATGCGCACCTCGGCATCCGGATCGGCGGCGAGGAGGGCGCGCTCCACGGCGTGCGCCTGCCAGAGCGCGAGCTGGCTGCCGCGCGACGCGATGCGGAGGAGCGTGCCGGCTACCACTGCGACTGCGCTCCCTGCACCACCTTCTGGATGATGTCGATGACGGCCTTTTCCCGCGCGACGTTGATCGTCTGGTTGCTCGGGTTGTAGTCGCCGAACGCGGAGATGTTGGTGCCGCGCCAGAGCACCGTGTCCTGCCGCACGTCGAACACTTCCGCGTCGAAGGTGATCTGCAGGCGGCGCTGCACCGGCTGCACGCGCCCGCCCGTCTGCCCCTGCGCGGCGATGTTCAGCGTCGTCTCGTCGTAGCCGCGCAGCGTGCCGCGGATGATGGCGTCTGCCGAGGCCTGCGCGGAGAGGCGCACGCCCAGCTCGCGCGGCAGGCGCTGCTGCAGCGCGCGCTGCACGTCGCCGCGGAGTGCTTCGTCCGGCGTGGTGTTCTCGAACAGCTCCACGTAGACGGTGCGGATGTTGGGCGGCAGCCCGCCTCCGGTGAGCTGGTACATGCACCCGGCGAGCGAGACCGCCAGCAGGATGCTACCGAGCAGTGCCCGGCGGGCTCCAGATGTCTTCCGAGAAGGATGCCGCATCGTTGGTCGATTCCAGCGTGAGGTTCAGTGTTCGGAGCGCATTCCACTCCCGGTAGCGCGCACTGCGGATGCCATTGCCCGGCCCGTGGTCCAGATCGATCGATTCCTGCACGCCACCGCCGCGCAGCCTGCGCACGCTCTGGAGCACTCCGGAGCGGGCGCGGTACTCCAGCGTCCCTTCGGCGCCCAGATCGTAGCGGACCACCGTCGCGTCGGCGCTGCTGGTTGCGTCCACCAACCGTGCCGTGCTCGGCGGACGCACGACGCCGACCGTCGCCCAGAGGAGCGCGGGCGAGGGAAAGCGGAAGCGCTGCTGGTCGATGGACGCCGGGATGCGCGGCGTCTCGTCCACCAGCGCGGCGGCGAAGTACGTCTCGCCGCGTGGGCCGAAGAGGTCGATCCGGAAGCGGTCCGGCGCACGGAAGCGTGCCACCCCGCGGCCGTTGAAGCGCGCTCCCGATTCATCCAGCGCCCAGGTGAAGTTGGCCTGGCGCGGGGACGACGGCAGCGTGGCGCGCTGAAGCTGCGCGGCGATGACGGCCGGGTCCTGGCGCGGGCCTTCCGTGACCGGCGCGGGCGAGCCTCCAGACGGCGGAGTGCTGGCCGTGGCCGGGCTGCACGCGGCGACCGCCACGGCCATCAGCAGGATGCTCGGTGTGTCGATCTTCACTTCACTTCCTCGATGCGTAGGATGCGGTCGCCGGGGACGATGCGGTTCACGATTTCCATCCCGCTCACCACCTGGCCGAAGACGGTGTAGGTGCCGTCCAGGTGCGGCTGCGGCGAGTGGGTGATGAACCACTGGCTCCCCCCCGTGTCCGGCCCGGAGAGCGCCATCCCCAGCGTGCCGGTGCCGTACAGGTGACGGTTGATCTCGTCACGTATGGAATACCCCGGACCGCCGGAAGTGTCCCCGCGCGGATCGCCGCCCTGGATCACGAAGTTGGGGACAACGCGCGGCCACTCCTGCCCGTTGAAGTACCCCGCGCGCGCCAGCGTCAGGAAGTTGTCGACAGTTCCGGGGGCGTCGGCGCCGAAGAGCTCGACCTCGATGGTGCCGCGGCTCGTGACGATGCGGGCACGAGGGCGCGCATCGGGGATCACGTAGGCCGCTGCGAGGCGCGCGTATTCGGCCTGCTGCCGTCCCTCGATGGGAAGGGCGGAGCCCCAAGCGCGCGCCGTCATCGTGTCACCGAATGCGGCGGCGGCGTGCTGGCGGACGAGGTAGTCGCCCGATCTCTGGAAGCGCGCAAAGAAGGAGCGCGCGGCCGACGCGTCCTTTTTCGCCAGCTCCCCCAGCGCGTCCACGGCGGCGAGGGCGGCGTCGTTCATCGAATCGGCGCGGGCGCGGTCGTAGGCGTCGAGGAGCACCGGGAGAGTGGCCGGGTCCGCGAGCTTGCCGAGGCCGCCGAGCGCGTTGGTGCGCTGGATCACGTCGCGCGCGCCGAGCGACTCGATCAGCAGGTTGCGGATGGGCGCCACCGCCGTGTCTCCCGCCGCGCCGACCGCCGCCTCGATGGCGATGGCACTGACGCGGCCCTCGGGATCGCGCGCGAGTGACGCCACGGCCTCGCGGTCGCCGAATTCGGCGTAGGCACGCGCGGCGGCGGCCCGGATGCGCCACCCCGGATCCCGCGCGAGCGTGCCGGCGACCTCGCGAGCCTGCGCGGGCGCCACTTCAGCCAGCGCCGCGATGGCGGCGGTGCGCAGTGCTTCGGGCGCGCTCGCGTTCAGCGCCGCAGTGCGGAGCGCTCCCGCGGAACCGGGCGCGCGTGCGGCGAGCCGGCCTAGCGACTCGGCCGCGCTGATGGCCAGGTACGGGTCGGGGCTGCCCAGCAGGCGCTCCAGCTCGGAAATCGACTCGGGCGCCGCGTACGTGCCGAGTGCGCGCACTGCGCTGACGCTGACCTCGTGGTACGCATGGCGTGTGGCGGCGAGGATGACCGAAAGTGCGCGCGCCTGTCCGACCCCGGAGCTGTCCGCCAGCGGCGCGGTGAGGGCGCGGATCGCAAAGGAGCGCACCAGCGGGTCCAGATCGCTGGCGTAAGGGAAGAGCGCCGCCGTGCCGCGCGGATCGGGGCGGCGCGTGAGGGCGTACGCCGCGCGCCAGCGGATCGCCGTGTCCTGCGACGCCAGCCACGGGAGGATGGGCGCGGGGTCCGCCGGGCGCGGGAAGCGGTAGACGGAAAGGAGCGCCAGGCTCACCGCCTCGCGCACGCCGTTGCCGGTACGCGGCGCCGCCAGCAGGAAGCTCTCCACCGCCGTGCGCGCCGCCGGCGTGCGGATCTTCCCCAGCGCGAGCGCCGCCTCACCCACCACCGTCGGCGCGGTGGCGACCCGCTGCGCCGTCACGTAAGGAGCGAGGAGCGGGACCGCCGCGCTGTCCGCCACCTGCCCCAGCGCGAACGCCGCCGTGGCCGCGACCGACGTGTCCGCGTCCGCGAGCAGGCGCCCGAGGAGCGGCACCGCGCGCTTGTCGTGAATGCGGCCGGCGGCGAGCGCGGCGCGGCGGCGGGCGGCGGCGCTTGCGGATGCGGCGGCGGATTCCAGCGCGGCCGCGTCGTACTCTCGGCGGTCCTCCAGGCGCAGCAGGCGCGTAGCGACCTCGGGCGAGCCCGGCTCCGCCACCGTGCGCGGGGTTGCGGGCGCGGGCGCCGGAGTGCCCGGGACGCTCGCGGCGGGCGCGCAGGCGGCGGCGAGCAGCAGGAGGACAGGCGTGTGGCGTGGCACGATCATCCCACCTCCCGCGGTGCGGGGTTGCGAAAGGCTTCGAGGAGCGAGGGCGGCAGCGATCGCAGGTTGCCGTCTCGGTCGATGGCGGTCAGCCCCGTGCGCGCGGTGACGAGGCGGGTGGTGCTGCCATCCTCATCCACCCGCTCGACCAGGTACGTGAAGGCGAAGGCGCGCGAGCGGACCTGCTCCAGCGTCGTCGTCACCCGCACCAGTTCGTCGTACCGAGCCGAAGCGTGGTAGCGCAGCGACACGTCCGTGACGGCGAGAAGCACGCCCTCTTCGCGCTCCACCAGCGCGTACGACTTCCACAGGCGGCGGATCAGCTCCGTGCGGCCTATCTCGCACCACGGCAGGTAGTTGGCGTGGTAGACGATCCCCATCTGGTCCGTCTCCGAATAGCGGACGCGGAACTCAACGGAGCAGGAGGGCGCAGCGGCCGTCATCGGCGGAGGGTCGAGGGTGGGCGTGGCATGCGGCGGAAGCTACCCGGCGGCGGCGCGTGGTGTCAAACCGCGCGGCTTGTGGGCGCCCCGCGCGCCGGGTAGCTTGGCCCGCCATGCAGAGCAAGCCCGCCTACATCGTCTCCGACATCCACCTGGGCGCCGTTCCGCGAGAGACGGAGCGCGCCTTCCGCCGCTTCCTGGACCACGCGGCCGAGCACGCCGGCTCGCTACTCATCAACGGCGACCTCTTCGACTTCTGGTTCGAGTACAAGTCCGTCATCCTCCGCGAGCACTTCCGCGTCGTCGCCAAGCTCGCGGACGTGGTGGAAGCCGGCGTGCCCGTGTCGTTCGTGGGTGGCAACCACGACGCCTGGGCCGGCTCCTTTCTGCGCGACGAAGTCGGTGTCACGCTGGTGGACGGGCCGGTGGAGATGGAGCTGGGCGGGCGGCGTGCCCTGGTGGCGCACGGCGACGGCGTGGGGCGCGGCGACTACAAGTACCGGGCGCTGCGCAAAGTCATCCGCCACCCCGCGTCCATCGCCGCCTTCCGCCGCCTGCACCCGGACACGGGCCGCCGCATCGCCGGCATGGCCTCCAGCACCGAGCACAAGGCCGGCTCCGGCGACCAGGCCGCCAGGGGCCGGGCCGCCTTCATCCGCGGCTGGGCCGAGGAGCAGCTCGCGCGGATGCCGCACGTGGAGCTGGTGGTCGCGGGCCACGCGCACGTGCCTGAGGTGGTGGAGGTGGCGCCGGGCCGCTTCTACGCGAACTCGGGCGACTGGATCCGGAGCTACACGTACCTGGTGCTGCCGGTGGCGGGCGGGGCGCCGGTGGTGCGGGGGTGGGAGGTGTGAGCCCCACCCCCAGCGCCGCTCCCCCTCTCCCCGGCCCTCTCCCCCGCAAGCGGGGGAAAGGGTGCACTCCGTCCACGCCCGGCATCTGTGGCAACCGCGCGATTCATCGCTTGCTCGCCGCTTCTCCACCGAACTCCGTAGGGGCAGACCTGCGTGTCTGCCCACCCCCTGCCGCGCACCGCCCCCGCCTTCCGCACACAAAAACCCGTAGGGGCTGCCCCACGTGGCTGCCCGTGCCCGCCCTCGCGACGCCGCATGCACCGCGCGCGAATGCGCGCCAAACGCCCCTCCCCCAGGCAGTTTTGGGGGAGGGGCCGCGAGGTGACGAGCGGGGGTGGGGGCCTACGCCCTGATCGGCTCCTCGCCCGGCACTTCCACGTGCTCGACCGGAAGCGGATCGCCCCAGAGGCGCGCCACGACGGCGGCGACTTCGGGGGCGGGGCCGGTGGTGAGGATGCGCAGTGAGCCGGTGCCCTCCGCGGCCAGCTCCCCGCGCTCGCGGAGGATGCGCTCCGTTTGGCGGGCGATGGCGCCGCCGCTGTCGATCAGGCGCACGTCGGGGCCCAGGGCGCGTGCGATGGCGTCGCGGATGAAGACGTAGTGCGTGCATCCCAGAACGACCGTGTCCACACCGGCCTCGCGAAGCTGCGCGACGAAGGGCTCCAGGCGGCGGTCCAGCTCCTCGCCGCTCAGGATGCCCTCCTCCACCGTGTCCGCGAGGCCGGGGCATGCCTGCGCGACGACGGTGGCGCCGCTGCCGTGGGCGCTCACCAGGCGCGCGTAGCGGTCCGAGCGCAGGGTGCCCGTGGTGGCCATGACGCCGATGCGGCCGGCGGCGGAGTCGCGCACGGCGGGCTTCACGGCCGGCTCCAGGCCGATCACGGGGACCGCGAGGTGCTCGCGAAGGGCTTCGAGGGCGGCGCCGGAGGCGGTGTTGCAGGCCACGACCAGCACCTTGGCGCCACGTTCCTGCAGGTAGCGCCCCACGGTGAGCGAGCGGTTGCGCACCCACTCCGTCGTGCGGTCGCCGTAGGGGACGTACGCGGTGTCCGCGAAGTAGAGGAGCTCCTCGGCGGGAAGGGCGCGGCGGATCTCGCGGGCCACGCTGAGCCCGCCGATTCCCGAGTCGAAGACGCCGACGGGGGCGTGGCTCACGGGCGCTTGCCGACGGGGACGCTCCCCCCCACCTGCACGCCGCCCGAGCCGGGCGCGGAGCCCACCTGGGCGTCGAAGTCGCGCAGGTGCGCGCCCACGAATGCGTCCGCGCCGGAGAAGAAGAGCCAGAAGAGGGAGAGCGCGATCCAGTCCTCGCGCTGGGCGCGGCGGGCGCGCACCAGGCCGGTGGTGCGCTCCTCGGGGATGACGCCGGTGCGCCGCAGGATGTCTTCGCGCTCGTACGCCTCGCCCAGCTTGCGGTGCGACTTGAGCACCATCCACAGGCTCCCCGCCTCCAGCCCGAAGTAGATGATGCCGCGCTCGGGCGCGCCGATCTCCGACTGCCCCCACCCGGGAAGGACGAGCGAGCGCAGGAAGGCGCCCTTGGGCGAGATGCGGCCGGTGGGCGTCGTGTCCGCCCGGATGGCGCCCGCGGTGTCCACCACCGGGCGGCGTGCGGTGTCCGGCGGCGTCACCTGGGCCGCGAGCGGACGTGCGGCGATCAGCAGTACGAGCAGAAGCAGGGCGCGGGTCATCGCATCATCTTGAGCGGGTCGTGCGGGGCTCGTTTTCGCGCCTGCAAAGCGCGCTCCCCGGGCGAAAAGTAGCGGCGGCGCCGCCGGGCGCAAAGGCGCGGAGCATCGCGCCTCCTGCCGTGTACCACGCGCGGGCCAGACGGGTCCAGCGAAACTGAAGTCCTAAGTCCTAAGTCCTGAGTCCTAAGTCCCAAGTCGTAAGTCCTGAGTCCTGAGTGAGCCGCTGTTTAGCACTTAGCACTTAGCACTTAGCACTTTCAGCAGGTCGCATTCGGGTTCTCAGAAACCATCCTCATCTTGCCAGGGCTTTCGATGAATCGCGCATTGCTGACGCTGGTTGCGGTGGGGATGGTGGCTGGTTGTGCTTCCACGCGGAACGCCGGGGCGCCGGCCTCCGGGCGGCTGGTGGTGATGGGGACCACCGATACCCACGGCTGGCTCCTTCCCTACGACTACTACACGGGCCGCGCGACGGACAACGGCCTGGCGCGCCTCGTTCCGCAGATCGACAGCGTGCGCGCCGCCAACCCGGGGCGCACCGTGCTGGTGGAATCGGGGGACCTGCTGCAGGGGAACCCGCTCGACTTCGTCCACTCGCGCCTCGCCGCCGGCGAGGCGCACCCCGTGGCCGCGGCGATGAACTTCCTGCGCTACGACGCGTCCGCCATCGGCAACCACGAGTTCAACTACGGGATCGCGCACCTGGACACGGTCGCGCGGCAGTCGCGCTTCCCCTGGCTCTCCGCGAACACCTTTCGCGCGGGGACGGCGGAGCACGCGTACCGGCCCTTCACCATCGTGGAGCGGATGGTGGGCGGCGCGCGGGTGCGGATCGGGATCACCTCGGTGACGCCGCCGGGCGTGGCGATCTGGGACCGCGACAACGTGCGCGGGCGGCTGGACTTCCGCGACATCGTGGCCTCCGTGCGTCCCGTGGTGGCGGAGATGAGGCGGCAGGGCGCGGACGTGGTGATCGTGGCGGCGCACAGCGGACTGGAGGGGTCGAGCTACGACACCGCGGCCACCGGCGTCCCCACCGAGAACGCGGCGGCGGCGATGGCGCGCGAGGTGGCCGGGATCGACCTGATCCTGATGGGACACTCGCACCGCGAGGTGGCGGACACCACCATCGGCGGCGTGCTGGTGATGCAGGCCAAGAACTGGGGCACCTCCCTGGCCGTCGCCGAACTCGACCTGGAGCGGGGGGCGGCGGGGTGGCGCGTGGCGGGCAAGCGCGGCCGCATCCTGCGGCCGGCAAAGGGCGCGACGTCTCCGGAGTTCGAGGCGATGCTGGCCACCGCGCACCAGAGGACGCGCGACTACGTGGCGCGGCGCATCGGGACGTCGTCCGTCGAGTGGTCGGCGGCGCGGTCGCGGGTGGAGGACACGCCGATCCTGGACCTGATCAACGACGTGCAGATGCGCGCGTCGGGTGCGGAGCTGTCGGCCGCGGCGGCGTTCTCGCTGGACGCGCGCATCCCGGCGGGGCCCATCACGGTGGCGGACGTGGCGGGGCTGTACCTGTACGACAACACGCTCAAGGCCGTGCGCGTGTCGGGGGCGCAGCTGCGGGCGTTCATCGAAAAGAGCGCGGAGTACTACCTCCCCTGCCCCGCCGCCCGCTGCGAGACGCTGGTGAACCCGGCCGTCCCCGGCTACAACTTCGACGTGGTGAGCGGCGTCGACTACACGCTCGACCTGTCGAAGCCCGTCGGACAGCGCGTGACCACGCTGCGCAGGAACGGGCGCGACGTGGCGGCGGCGGACAGCTTCACCCTCGCCCTCAACAACTACCGCGCGAGCGGGAGCGGCGGGTTCTCCATGCTGATCGGCGCGCCGGTGGTGTACGATCGCGGCCAGGGGATCCGCGAGCTGCTCATCGAGGAGATCGAGCGGCGCGGGGCGATCTCGCCGGAGCAGGTCTTCCGCCGCAACTGGGAGATCGTCCCCGCCGAGCTGGCGCGCCGGGCCGCGGCGGAGCAGGCGCCGCCTCCCTGACCCGGCACTGTGGCGAGAAGCCGCGCCGGTCGGTAGAATGTCGATCCATCCAGTCGTCCCCGCCGCCAGCCCGCGGCGGGTGCTCATCACCCTGCCATCCCCGCCCCAATGCCCCTCCCAACGAGGACCCGGCGCCTGAAGTGGCTGCTGCCGCTCTGGCTGGCCGCAGCGCTGCTGATCACCGCGGGGTGGTACGCCTCCGCGCAGGACACGACGCGCGCCGCCCCCGCCGCGGCGCAGCCCGCCGCACAGCCGGCCACGACCGGGGCGCAGCCCGCCGCGCAGCCGCGCGTGGGCAACGGCACGAGCGAGATCCAGCGCGAGGCGCAGACGCCCGAGAGCGGGATCGCGCGGGACTCCGCCACGCCCGCCAACCGCGGCAACGAGCCGGCCGCGGCTCCCACCGCGCAGGACCGGGCGCGCCAGGCGCGCACCGACGCGGCGGGCGGGAGTCCGGTTCAGCGCGCGATCAGCTTCCTCGGGCTGGTGGTCTTCACCCTCGCCGCCTTCCTGCTGAGCGTGAACCGGCGCCGCGTGGACTGGGTGACGGTCGCGTGGGGGATCGCGCTCCAGTTCATCTTCGCCCTCATCATCCTGAAGACGCGGGTCGGCTACGAGTTCTTCAACGGCGCGAACGACCTGTTCAACGCGCTGATCGGGTATACGGTGGAGGGCGCCAAGTTCCTCTTCGGCAACCTGGTGTGGAACAACGTGCCGGTGGGCGCGGCGGCCAACAGCATGGCGCCGGTGCCCGCGGGCGGCACGTGGGCCAACACGGGCGGCTTCTTCGCCTTCAACGTCCTCCCCACCATCATCTTCTTCTCCAGCCTGATGACGCTGCTCTACCATCTGGGCATCATGGAGTGGATCGTGAAGGGGTTCGGATGGGTGATGATGAAGACGATGCGCATCTCCGGCGCGGAGAGCCTGAGCACCGCCGGCAACATCTTCCTGGGGCAGACGGAGGCGCCGCTGCTGGTGAAGCCGTTCATCGGGACGATGACGAAGAGCGAGCTGCACTGCATCATGGTGGGCGGCTTCGGCACGGTGGCGGGCGGCGTGCTGGCGGCGTACGTGGGGATCCTGGTCTCGTACTTCCCCGACATCGCGGGGCACCTGATCTCCGCCTCGGTGATGTCTGCCCCGGCGTGCATCGCCATCTCCAAGCTGATGTACCCGGAAACGGAGGAGCCCGTCACGCGCGGCAAGCTGGGGATCGAGCTGGAGAAGCTGGACGCCAACCCCATCGACGCGGCTGCGCGCGGGGCCAGCGAGGGGCTCACGCTGGCGTTGAACGTGGGCGCCATGCTGCTGGCATTCATCGCGCTTCTGGCGCTGATCAACGGGCTGCTGGCCTGGACCTTTGGGCTCTTTGGCGTGCAGGGGTTCAGCATCCAGCTGGTGCTGGGGTGGCTGGGCGCGCCGATGGCGTGGCTGATGGGTGTGCCCTGGCAGGACGCCCCGGCCATCGGCACGCTGATCGGCGAGAAGACGGCGCTCAACGAGTTCGTGGCGTACCTGCACCTGGGCTCCATGCTGCAGGAGGGCGTGAAGCTCGACCCGCGCTCGGTGGTGATCGCCACCTACGCGCTGTGCGGCTTCGCCAACTTCAGCAGCATCGCCATCCAGATCGGCGGCATCGGCGGCATGGCTCCCGAGCGCCGCGGCGACCTGAGCCGGCTTGGCCTCCGCGCCATGGTGGCGGGGACGCTGGCCAACTTCATGACGGCGTGCGTGGTGGGCATTCTGCTCTGACCACGGGGCACACATGGTGAAACAGAGAGGCACGGAGAAGAAAGTCGATCTCCGTGCCTCCGTCTCTTGTGCGCAAGGGAAACCATGAAGACATCGTTGATCGCGGCGGCGCTGATCGGCATCGCCGCGGGGGCTGGCGACGCCGAAGCGTGCAGCACGGGCCGCCTGTACGGAACGCGCGCGCCGCTTTTCCTCCTCGCGACCGCGCGGAGCGACACGGTCCGCGCCGGCGCGGGACCGATCCGTTACACGGTGCCTGTGTCCGACCCGGCGGCGGTGCACGGGCAGCTCTTCCGCCTGGACGCCGTGGGCGGAGACGTGCCGGCCCCCCTCGCGCGTGCCCGCGCATCCGGGATCAAGGAAGGAATCCTGGTGCCCTACGGCTGGGAGTGCAATGAAGTGTGGAGGTGGCAGACGAGCGCTCGCTGGACCCCTCCCGGCGCGCAGGTGATGGTGGACGCGAGGCTGCGGCCGCCCTCCGAATGGATCGGCGGGCGGCCCACGTTCGACGTGGAGCCGGGCCACGGCGCCTATCCCGACGGGTACACCCACGGCGCGCCGGACAGCACGGAAACGATCCTCACTCCCGCGCAGGTGTTCGAGCTCACCCGGTCGCTCCCGCTATACGAACAGGTGGAGCGCGATCCTTTCGCCGCGTACCGGGGCCTCCTGCGCTGGGCGAGGACGCACCCGCGGCTGGCGCGGCGCTTTCCGGCGAAGTACGCGCTGGAAGAGGCGCAGGAAGCGCTCGAGCCCTGCGTTCCCGCGTACGACCCGCACCCCGTGACGGGGACCTATCGCATGACGGTGGTGGCGGGAGGCACCGATACGGTCACCGCCTACTTCCGCACCAACGCGGCGGGGTATCCGATATGCCGCAAGTCGCCGCCGGGGCTCGATCTCGCCGCCGTGCGCCCCCGCATGGCGGACACCGCGCGGCTGTACGTGCACGGCGCGGCCACCGCCGAGGCGATCCCCGCGACCAACCGTGAGGCCAACGCCGGCGGCTGCCGCGTGACGGCGGCCGACATCGTCAACGCGCCGCACGTGCTCCCTGACGGCGCGCGGCGCTGGCGGGGGAGCTTCAACGTCACATTGCAAGGGTGCTTTCCCGGGCGGCCGTCCATCCGGGAGGCGGAGGAGGCGGCGTACGGCGCGGACCGCGAGAGGGATCCACCATCGATCGGCGCATTCACCGTCACGCGCGATGGTGCCGCCACCTTTGAGCAGATCTGGCGGGCGGGTGGGCGCGTGGTGCTGGAGATGAAGGGGATACGGATCGACCGCACCACGCACTAGCGCGGGCGCGGCGTGGTCCTGCACGGGCCCGCCCATGCGACCGGAGCCGCGCGCGATCTTCAATGGAGAAGGGGTACCGGCCAATGGGCAGCGCCGGTGCCCCTTCTCCCGTTCAGGAGCCTGGCTTCTCCGCGCTGACCAGCGTCCACATCAGGCTGCGCCAGAGACAATCCAGGTTGTGGAACCCCGCTTCGCGCAGCAGGCGGAAGTGCACCGCGAGCGGTTCGTAGTGATCGTGCGCGCGCGCGTGCTCCAGCAGGCCGTCGATCTCCTGGTGTGAGCAGTTGCCGGGGAGCCGGCAGAACTCCAGCCAGCGTTCCCACAGGAGCGACTGGAGGCGCGGCGTGGCCGCGGCGAGCTGGTCGGCCCAGTGGAACGCGCCGCCTGGCCGCAAGTGGCTGAACACGAGACGGTACAGCGCACCCTTGTCCGCCACGTGGTGCATGCTGATGCTGGAGACGACCAGATCCACGACGGCGCCGCCGGCTCCCAGCTCCTCGAACCGTGAAAGCACCCCGCGAGCACGCAAATCCGGTGCGGCGGCGGCGAGGCGGGCCCGGGTCGCCTCCAGCATCTCGCGCGACGCGTCCACGTACACGAGGTCGGCGCCCGGGTAGCGGCGGGCGAGCTCCACGGTGAGCGTCCCGGTGCCGCAGCCCAGCTCCAGCACGCGCGCGGCGCTCCGCGGCAGCGAATCGACGAGCTGGCCGATCATCTCGTCGTACCGCGGAAGCGCGCGGCGGATCAGTGAGTCGTACGATTGGGCCAGGGCGCCGAAGTACCCCGCGGCACTGTCGGGGAGCTCGCTCACGGAACCCGCCACGGGTGCCCCGCCAACCGCCGTGCC
>DASVTZ010000065.1 GCA_036387335.1 Longimicrobium sp. | reverse complement strand
TCTCCGCGCCTCCGCGTGAGCCCTGCTGTTCTTTCATGGGTGCGCTGCGCCGTGCTGGCGGGCGCGCTCCTGTTGTGCGGCGGCTCGCTCGCGGCGCAGCCCGCCGCGCCGCCGCTGCCGGTGGACCATTGGGCGCACAGGGCGGCGGCGAGGGCGTGGGCGCTGGGGCTGGCGCCGGGGTACTTTCCCGCGCAGCGCTCGGCGCCGCGAGAGCTGGTGGCGCGCGCACTGCACGACGCGGTGGAGCTCGCGCGCGAGCGGTCCCCGGAGATGAGCGCGGTCGCCGAGGGGTGGATGGCTCGCTTCGTGGAGGAGTTCCCGGAGTACGGCCCCGGCGCACGGAGATCGCCATTGCTGGGCGGGCGAGCGGGGGTGGTGACGGAGCACGAGAGCGGACGGCTGGAGCCCGCGTACGGGCACTTCGAGTTCCGCCGCGAGCCCTTTCTCCTCCCCGACCGCGACGAGTGGGCAGGCGCGTCGACGGTGGCGCTGGGGGGGCGCGCGGTCGCCGCCATCGCGGACGTGGAGGCGGGGACGGAAGGCGTGCGGGTTCCGTCGTGGGACGTGTCCGCGTCGGCCGGGCCGCTGGCGCTGGCGGTGGGGAGGGAGCCCGTGGGGTACGGGCCCGCGCGCGGTGGCGGGATCGTGGTGAGCGGCGCCGTGCCGATGACGCGCCTCCAGCTGCAGACGGTGCGGCCGGTGCGTTTGCCCTCCGTGCTGCGCTACCTGGGGGGGACCACCTTTCACAGCTCGCTGGCGCGCCTCCCTGAGTCGCGGCATCCTGGCGAGCCGTGGTTCTGGACGGCGCGCGTGGGCTTCGAGCCGCACTCGCGGCTGCAGCTTGGGATCAACCGCGCCTCCATCTTCGGCGGCGACAGCATCGACACGCCCGTGACGGTGGGGAACGTGGTGAAGATGTTCGTGGGGATCCTCTCCGCGGACTTCGAGAACCAGGTGATCGCCGCCGATGCGCGCTGGCGCCTGCCCACCGAGCGCGTGCTCCCCGCCACCGTGTACTTCGAGTGGGGCTCCGAAGACGCGTCCGGTGCGTGGTGGAACGTGCCGGGGCACACCTTCGGCCTGCTGCTGCCGCGGCTGGGGAGCGCGTGGGCGGGCGGGGCGGAGTACACCCGCTTCGCGCCGCACTGCTGCGGGAATCCCCCCTGGTACATGCACGCCGCCCACCCCGGCGGCTGGGTGCACCGCGGTCGTCCGCTGGGGCACCCGCTGGGCGGCGAGGGGTGGGAGGGGATGGCGTACGGCCAGGGCGAGCTGCTGGACGCACGGCTGCGGGTGGAGGGGCGCGCCTTCGTGCGCCGCCGCACCGGCGAGGGGCTCGCCCGCGAGCAGCGCGCCGCCAACCTGTACGCTCCCGTGCGCGCGGGAAGCTTCGGGGGGAGCCTGGACGCCGCGTGGCGGCTGGCACCCCGCATCGATGCCCGCCTGTCGCTGTACCGCGACGCGGGCGACGGATGGCGCGAGCAGAGGCTGCGCGCCGAGGTGGCGTATCTGTTTTGACGACGGAGTGCTGAACTGCAGTGCGTTAGTGCGTTAGTGCGTTAGTGCGCTGTTCACTACAGGACTTAGCACTTAGCACTTAGCACTTAGCACTTAGCACTTAGCACTCAGCACTTAGGCCCTTCGCACGTACCTTCCGAACCATGCCCAGCTTTCCGAGCCACCGCCCCCGCCGCCTGCGCCGCAGCGAGACGATCCGCTCGCTCGTGCGCGAGACGTCGCTTCATCCCAGCGACCTGATCCTGCCGCTCTTCGTGGTGCCGGGCGAGGGGGTGCGCCGACCCATCGGCTCCATGGCCGGGGTGGAGCAGACCTCGGCCGACGAGCTGCTGCGCGACGCGGAAGAGGCGCTGCGGCTGGGGATCGGCGGCGTGCTCCTCTTCGGCATCCCGGAGCACAAGGACGAGACGGGGAGCAGCGGCTACGGGCCGGACAACGTGGTGTCGCAGGTGGTGCGGCGGCTCAAGCGCGAGCTTCCCGGGCTGCTGGTGATGACCGACGTGTGCCTGTGCGAGTACACCAGCCACGGCCATTGCGGCGTGATCCAGGGCGGCGACGTGGACAACGACGCCACCGTCCCCCTCCTCGCGCGGATGGCGGTGGCGCACGCGGACGCCGGCGCCGACGTGGTGGCGCCGTCGGACATGATGGACGGGCGCGTGGGGGCGATCCGCGCGGCGCTCGACGAGGCGGGGCATACGGGGGTGGCGATCATGGCGTACTCGGCCAAGTACGCCTCCGCCTTCTACGGCCCCTTTCGCGACGTGGCGGAGAGCGCCCCCACCTTCGGCGACCGGCGCACGGCGCAGATGGACCCCGGCAACGTGCTGGAGGCGCTGCGCGAGGCCCGGCTGGACGTGGACGAGGGGGCGGACATCGTGATGGTGAAGCCCGCCCTGGCGTACCTGGACGTCATCCACCGCGTCAAGGCGGAAACCGGCTACCCCGTGTGCGCCTACCACGTTTCCGGCGAGTACGCCATGATCGTGGCCGCGGCGGAGCGCGGGTGGATCGACGGCGACCGCGCCCACGTGGAGGCGCTCACCTCCATCAAGCGGGCCGGGGCGGACATGGTGATCAGCTACTACGCGCGGCAGTTCGCGAGGCGCCACCACGGCTGAGGGGCGGCGGCGGTCGTCACACGGCGGGCGGATCCGGCGTTGTGCCAGGCGTCGTATCTGAGGCTGGGCGGGCACCATTCGTGCTACCGCGGCGCCCCGCGTGACGCGGACGGGGGTGTACGCGTCAGCTTCGGGTGCACCGCCCGTCAAGGGGTCTCCCCAGGCGCGCAATTTTTCCAGGACAGCCCTTTCGGATGGACATAAAGACGTCAAGCGGCACCCGGGTGAAACGTGCCGCGCGAGAGGATCGCGCCGCGCTGCCGGACCTGCCTTTCCACGACGTGCGCCTGCGCCGGGAGCTCACGCACCGGCGGCTGGCCACGTCGCTGCTGCGCCGCTTCCTTCGCGTCGTCTCGCTGCACCTGCTGGACGGACTGCTCGTGGGCCTGGTGCTCTTTGCCGTGGCGCGCGCGTTCGGCGCGTGGGACGTGGTGGAGCCCTTCGTGCCGCTGGTGGTCGCCAGCTTCCTGCTGAGCCTCAACGCCCTGCGCGCCTACGCGCCCGGCGACTCTCGCCGCGACGGCGGGCGGCTGGCCTCGGCGGCGGCGCTGGCGTCGCTGCTGCTGGGGGTGCTGGTCACCTTTCCGCCGCGCATCCCGATGGCGCTGCCGCTGGTGGCGGGGATCGCGACGGCGGGGTTCGTGGCGCTGGCGCTGGGGCGCAAGGGCGCGGACCTGCTGGTGCGTCAGGCGTACGCGCGCGGCGTGGGCCTGCGCCGCACGCTGATCGTGGGGAGCCTGGACGAGGCGGGGAGCACCATCCGCTCGCTGCGGGGGCACAACAACTTCGACCAGTACGTGGTGGGGCACCTCACGCCGGGCGGGCGTCCGGACCCGGCGTCGATGGGCACGCTGGCCGAGCTGGAGCGCATCCTGGACGAGGTGGACGTGGCCGAGGTGCTGGTGGCCACCACGCTCACCAGCGACGAGCTGCACGCGGTGGCGGCGAGCTGCTTCGAGCGGGGGGTGAAG
>DASVTZ010000064.1 GCA_036387335.1 Longimicrobium sp. | reverse complement strand
CCATACATACGACCGCCCCTCCCCCAGGTAGTTTTGGGGGAGGGGCCGCGAGGTGACGAGCGGGGGAGGGGGCCTCGGCCCCCGTCTCAGCTCTCGTCGTCGTCGTCCAGGTCGCCGAGCGAATCCAGGTGGTCGTCCGTGTAGTCCTCCTCCGGAAGCTCCTCGTCGTCCACGTCGTCTACATCGGCGGAGTCGTCGTCCTCCAGGTCCTCGTCGAGGCCGATTTCCTCCTCGAGCGCGGCGGAAGGCACGATCTCCGTCGTCTCCTCGGCGTCGGAGACGATGGGCTCGGGGACGGCGTCCTCGTTCACCACGCGCGCCACGTCCATCACCGTGTCCTTGGCGCCCAGGTTGATCAGCTTCACACCCTGCGTGTTGCGGCCGATCACGCGGATCCCGTTCACCGGCTGGCGGTTGATGACGCCCTGGCGCGTGATCACCATCAGCTCGTCGCCGGGGTGCACCTCCATGATCGCCACCACGCGCCCCGTCTTGTCCGTCGTGCGGATGTTGATCACGCCCTTGCCGCCGCGGCCCTGCAGGCGGTACGCCTCCACCGCCGTGCGCTTCCCCATCCCCGTCTCGGTGACCACGAGCAGCGTGGGGCCGGGCTTGGTGACCACCATCCCCACCACGCGGTCCTCGCCCTGCAGCATGATGCCGCGCACGCCCGTCGTCGCGCGGCCCATCTCGCGGATGCGGCCCTGGGGGAAGCGGATCGCCATCCCCTCGTACGTCGCCAGGATCACCTCGCAGGTGGCGTCCGAGATCTGCACGGAGATCAGCTCGTCGCCCTCCAGCACGTTGATGGCGTTGAGGCCCACCTTGCGCGGATTGCCGTAGGCGGAGAGCGCCGTCTTCTTCACCACGCCCTTGCGGGTGGCGAAGATCAGGTGCTTGTCGTGCGCGAACTCACGCACCGGCACCAGCGCGGCGATCTTCTCGTCCGGCTCCACGTTGATCAGGTTCACCACGGGCTTGCCGCGGCTCCCGCGCGAACCCTGCGGAATCTCGTGCACCTTGAGCCAGTAGCACTGCCCCTCGCGGGTGAAGAACATCAGGTAGTCGTGGGTCCGCGCGAGGAAGAGGTGCTCCACCCAGTCCGCTTCCTTGGTCGTCACCCCGCTGATGCCGCGCCCGCCGCGCGCCTGCGCCCGGTACGCCGCCACCGGCTGGCTCTTGATGTAGCCGGCGTGCGACACGGTGATCACCATCTCCTCGTCGGGGATCAGGTCCTCGATGGAGAAGGAGCCCGCGTCGCCCAGGATCTCGGTGCGGCGCTCGTCGCCGTACTTGTCCGCCACCTCGCGCAGCTCTTCCTTGATGATCTCCAGGCGGCGCGCCTCGTTCCCCAGGATGTCCACCAGGTCCGCGATGGTGGCGCGCACCTCGGCCAGCTCACCCTCCAGCTGCTCGATCTCCAGCCCCGTGAGGCGCGCCAGGCGCATGTTGAGGATGGCGTCCGACTGGCGGTTGCTGAGCGTGAAGCGCGTGCGCAGGCTGATCCCCGCCTCTTCCGTGGTATCCGAGCCGCGGATGATGGCGATCACCTCGTCGATGTGGTCGACGGCGATCTTGAGCCCTTCCAGGATGTGCTCCCGCTCGCGCGCCTTGCGCAGCTCGAACTCGCTGCGTCGGCGAAGCACCTCGTGGCGGTGCTTCAGGAAGTGGAAGATCATCTCCCGCAGCGACAGCACGCGCGGAACCCCGTCCACCAGCGCAAGCATGATCACCCCGAAGGTGCTCTGCATGGTGGTGTGCTTGTACAGCTGGTTCAGCACGATGTGGGGGATGGCGTCGCGCCGCAGGTCGATGACGATGCGGATGCGGCTGTCGCTCTCGTCGCGCAGGTCGCTGATCCCCTCCAGCTTGCGGTCGCGCACCAGCTCGGCGATGTGCTCGATGAGGCGCGCCTTGTTCACCTGGTACGGGATCTCGGTGACGATGATGCGGTCGCCGCGCCCGTCCTCGCGCTCCTCGATCTGCGCCCGCGCGCGGATCACCACCCGCCCGCGCCCGCCCTCGTACGCCTCGCGGATCCCCTCGCGGCCGTAGATCACGCCGCCGGTGGGGAAGTCAGGCCCGCGCACGAAGGCCTGCAGGTCGGTGCTGGTGGCCTCGGGGTTGTCGATCAGGTGGATGCACGCCGCCACCACCTCCCGCAGGTTGTGCGGCGGGATGTTGGTGGCCATCCCGACCGCGATGCCGCTGGACCCGTTGACCAGCAGGTTGGGGACGCGCGCCGGCAGGACGCGCGGCTCCACCTGCCGGTCGTCGAAGTTGGGCGCGAAGTCGACCGTCTCCTTGTCGATGTCGGCCAGCAGCTCGGTGGCCAGCGGGGCGAGGCGGGCTTCCGTGTAGCGGTAGGCCGCCGCGCTGTCGCCGTCGATGGAGCCGAAGTTCCCCTGCCCGTCCACCAGCGGGTAGCGCAGGGAGAAGTCCTGCACCATGCGCACGAGCGAGTCGTACACGGCGCTGTCGCCGTGCGGGTGGTACTTGCCCAGCACGTCGCCGACCACCGTGGCGCTCTTGCGGTACGCGCGGTTGGGGGCGAGCCCCGCCTCGTGCATGGCGAAGAGGATGCGGCGGTGCACCGGCTTCAGCCCGTCACGCACGTCGGGAAGGGCGCGCTGCACGATGACGCTCATCGAATAGTCGATGAACGACTCGCGCATCTCGTCCTCGATCAGCCGCGAAAGGACCTTGGATCCGCCGGTGGGCTGCTCGGCGAACTCGTTCGGTTCGGGCGGGGTGATGTCGTCGGCCATTTACAGCGTGCCTGGAAGCTCGTAAGCGTCGGTCGTTCCCACAGATACGGGAGTCGCCGATGATACCCCGCCGCGCGCGCGGGGTGCCCCCGGGAAGGGGCGTGGGCAGAAGCCGAAAAACTACGCGCCCGCGCGCGGTTTCGCCAGTCGGGAGGTCTCACGCAGAGGCGCAGAGGCGCAGGGAGAGAGCAACAGAGAAAAGCCTCACACAGGTGACACGGAGGGAACTGCAAGCCACAGGGAAAAACCTTTGGCGGTTGTCTCTGTGGCCTCTGTGTCTCTGTGTGAGCCCCTGCTGTTCTTTTCTCTCCTGCGTCTCTGCGCCTCTGCGTGAGACAATTTCAGGTGTTTACTTGGCTCGGCGCGGGTCGGGCGCTGCAAATTGGTGGGCGGTGCACCAAAGTGCGCCGCCCCTTTTTCGCGCCTCCAACAGGTATGTCGTTGCGCCGCGCGGCTTTGTGCTCGTGCACCGGAATGGCGCGCCGCGTGCCTTCGGAGAGGGCGTCCAACACCCGCCCACCGAGGGGCGGCCGGGCGATCCCACCGCAGGACAGCGAGGACTCTTCCATGACCCGTGCCACATTCGCAATCCTGGGCAGCGCCCTGGCGCTCGCCGCCTGCTCCGACGTCCAGGACCCCACCGGCGCCCGCCCGTCGCCCACGTCGTCCGTGCGCTCCGCGGCCCCCGGCAGCGCCGTCCCGGGCTCGTACATCGTGGTGCTGAACGAGGGCGCCGACCCGCGCTCGGTGGCGGCGGTGGCGCAGGTCGATCCGCAGTACGTCTACACCGCGGCCATCAACGGCTTCGCGGCGGAGCTGAACGCCGGGCAGCTCAACGCCCTGCAGCACAACCCGAACGTGGAGTACATCGAGGAGGACGCCGTGGTGCAGTCCGCCACCACGCAGAGCGGCGCCACGTGGGGGATCGACCGCATCGACCAGCGCGCGCTTCCGCTGAGCGGCACCTACAACTACACGACCACCGCCTCCACGGTGTACGCGTACGTCATCGACACGGGCATCCAGACCTCGCACGCGCAGTTCGGCGGGCGCGCCGCGGTGTCGTACGACGCGCTGGGCGGCAACGGGCAGGACTGCAACGGGCACGGCACGCACGTGGCCGGCACCATCGGCTCCGCCACCTACGGCGTGGCCAAGAGCGTGCGCCTGCGCGCCGTGCGCGTGCTCAACTGCCAGGGGAGCGGCACCAACTCCGGCGTCATCGCCGGCATCGACTGGGTGCGCGTGAACCACGCGAGCCCGGCGGTCGCCAACATGTCGCTGGGCGGCGGCTACTCGTCCGCCGAGAACACGGCCGTCACCAACCTGGTGAACTCGGGCGTCTTCCTGGCCGTGGCCGCGGGCAACGAGAACCAGAACGCGTGCAACGTCTCCCCGGCCAGCGCGCCGGCGGTGACCACCGTGGCCGCGTCCGACCGCACCGACACGCGCGCCTCGTTCAGCAACTACGGCAGCTGCGTGGACATCTACGCGCCGGGCGTGAACATCACCTCCACCTGGCTGAGCGGCGGCACCAACACCATCAGCGGCACCTCGATGGCGTCGCCGCACGTGGCCGGCGTGGCCGCGCTCTACAAGGCGACGTACGGCAACGCCTCGCAGTCCACCATCAACAGCTGGCTGGTGAACAACTCCACCGCCAACGTCATCAAGAGCAACCCGTCCGGCACGGTCAACCGCCTGCTGTACAAGAGCACGCTGTAATCGCGCCGCGGCGCGCCGGAGAAGCAGATGTTCCGGCGCGCCCGTGCCGGTGTGCGGGGGACCCACGGCAGCGCCGCGGGTCCCCCGCTCCCGTCGCGCTGGACTTTGCCGGGCGAACACC
Source organism: Longimicrobium sp. (assembly GCA_036387335.1). Classification (NCBI taxonomy): domain Bacteria; kingdom Pseudomonadati; phylum Gemmatimonadota; class Longimicrobiia; order Longimicrobiales; family Longimicrobiaceae; genus Longimicrobium; species Longimicrobium sp. The sequence goes on along the minus strand of DASVTZ010000064.1, from coordinate 5,775 downwards.
GTAATAATCCCGTATACGGACCCCGTCGCGCGTTTGCGCCGCTTCCGTGCGGGCGCTATACTCGACCAAACCTCAATTCCGGCTACCAGCGCACCCCATTGCCCTTGAAGGTCCTCCTTCTGGACGCAGACCGCGGCGTCGGTCGAACGCTCGAACCCGAGCTGGACGCGGCGGAGCTGCACACCGCGCACGGGCTCACGGACGGGCTACGCCTCATTGCGGCCGGGACGTGGGACCTGATCCTGCTGGACGCGGACTTCTCCGACGCGGGGATGGAGATCCTGGGCAGGCTGCGCGGCGACGGCTCGGCGCCGGTCGTCCTCCTCTCGCAGCGCCCGTCGATGGAGCTGGCGCTGGAAGCGATCCGCCAGGGTGCGCACGACGTGCTCCCCAAGCCGCTCCCGCGCGGACGCGTGCGCGAGATCCTGGCCGGCATCGAGGAAGTGCGCCGCCTGCGCCCCATTCCGGACGAGGTTCGCGGCGGCGACGCCATCGTGGGGTCCAGCGCGGGGATGATGCAGGTGTTCAAGTCCATCGCCCGCGCGGCGGACAGCGACGCCACCGTCCTGGTGCTGGGGGAGAGCGGCACGGGCAAGGAGATGGTGGCACGCGTCCTCCACTCGCGCTCGCGGCGGGCCAAGGGGCCGTTCGTGGCCATCAACTGCGCCGCCATCCCCGAGAACCTGCTGGAGTCGGAGCTCTTCGGCCACGAAAAGGGCGCCTTCACCGGGGCCATCGGGCGCAGGATCGGCCGCTTTGAGCGCGCCAACGCCGGCACGCTCTTCCTGGACGAGATCGGCGACATGAGCCTGGCGCTGCAGAGCAAGATCCTGCGCGCCATCCAGGAGCGCGAGGTGGAGCGGGTGGGCGGCGGGTCGCCGGTCTCCATCGACGTGCGCATCGTGGCCGCCACCAACCGCGACCTGGCCGAGTCGGTGCGCGAGGGCCGCTTCCGCGAGGACCTGTACTACCGCCTGGCGGTGGTCGCGCTGAACCTGCCGCCGCTGCGCGACCGCGGGGCGGACCTGGACCAGCTCGCCCTGCACTACGTGGCCCACTACGGCCGCGAGCACGCGCGGCCCATACGCGCCGTGGCGGAGGAGGTGTTCGGCGCCCTGCGCGCGCACCCGTGGCCCGGCAACGTGCGCCAGCTTCGCAACGCCATGGAGCGCGCGGTGGTGATGTCCGAGGGCGAGATCCTTCTCCCCCAGCACCTTCCGGCCGACATCCTCCACCCGCCCGCGGCGCGCCCCACCACGGCGGACCCGGCCGAGATGCCGCTGGTGACGCTGGAGGAGATGGAGCGCAGGATGATCCGCCGCGCCCTGGCCGAGACGGCGAACAACCTCACCATGGCGGCCGAGCGGCTGGGAATCCACCGCAACACGCTGCGCCGCAAGATCGCCGAATACAGGCTGGGGGTGCCCACCTGACCGTGTAACGGCGATGGTTGCACCATCCGTACACTTTGGTTAGTTTTACAAAGTCCCCAAATGAATGTCTGCACACGGGAACGCGGCTTCCTGGCCTTTCCTGCCCCTCCCCCGTGTCCCTTCCATCCCTTCCGGAGGTACGCATGCGTCTTCGCCGTTTCCTGTTTGGTGTGGTGCCGGTCCTTGCGCTCGTGGCTGGCTGTGGGGAAGCGGGTGGACCGTTGGGTGGTCAGGGACAGGCGGCGCCCGTGCAGCCGCGCCTCGCGGCGGAGACCGCGCTTCAGCTGCAGAACGTGGAGCGGGTGGCGGCGTACAAGGTCACCAAGGCCAAGCCCGCCAACCTGTGGGCGAAGGCGTGGATCGGGCCCGCGGGCGGCACGCTGAGCTACTACGGCTTCCGCATCGTGGTTCCGGCCGGCGCGGTGGACAAGGTGACGATGTTCACGCTGAGCCTCCCCAAGGAGGGGACGGAGCGTGCGCTGGCGGAGTTCGGCCCGCACAACGTCAGCTTCGCGCAGCCCATCACCATCGAGCTTCCGTACGCGGGCACCACCTCCGAGGGCTTCGGTGCCGGGACGCTCTGGTATGACGAGTCCACCAAGCTGTGGACCAGCGTGGGCGGTACGCTCACGGCGGACGGGCAGCGCGTGCAGACGCAGGTGTGGCACTTCTCGACGTACGGCACGCAAGAAACGTCGTTCATGGGCGGCGGAACGTCCACGGCGGGCGGCTGAGCCGCACCGAACTCCTACCTGCTCGTGTCCCGGTCTGAAGCGACCGTCGAGGAGTTGCTGGGCATCCTTCCGGCGCTGGATGAGCTGGAAGTGCTGCGGTTGCGCCTGATCGGCCTGGCTGTTCCCGACCCGAAGCGGGCCTGGGACAGCTCGAGCGCGTACGCCACCGTCGACAAGCGCATCCTGACTCCCGCCGAAGTAGAGCGCTCGGTGGAGCAGGCGGAGGCCGCCCTGCGCGACTACGTGACGTCGCTCCATAACGGTCTGCGTCCGTTGTTCCGCAGCTTTTTCTCGGGCGACGCGAACGAGGCGTCGCGGCACCTGGTGGCGCTGGGCGAGCACCACGAGGACGCGGGGAGGGCCCGCAGCGCGCGCGAATGCTACCGCGCCGCCCTGAGGCTGTCGCTGCCGCTTCCAGACAAGGGCGCGCAGGTGCTGGCGCTGCGGCGCATCGGGCGCGTGTCGCTTGCGGTGGGCGAGTTCCGCGACGCGGCCGCCCACTACGAGCGCAGCGCCGAGCTGGCCCGCCACTCCGGCGACCTTCACGGCGAGGTGGTGGCGCGCATCGGCTCGGGCAACGTATCCAACTGGCAGGACCGCTGGCCCGAAGCCGAGCGCTACTACCTGGAGGCTCTCCGCATCGCCGAGAGCGCGGGCGGGCTGGAGCTGGAGAAGGGGCAGATCTTCACCAACCTGGGGAGCGTGGCGACGCGCCTCCAGCGGTGGAACGAGGCGGAGGAGTGGTTCGAGCGTGCGCTCGCCACCTGGCAGAAGGTGCAGTCGCCGAATGACTATTCCGTCTGTCTCCACAACCAGGGCCACCTGCGCGCGTACCAGGGGCGGCGCGCCGAAGCCCGCGAGGCATACGAGCAGGCGCTGGCGCTGCCGGTCTCTTCCACCATGCGCGCGGTGATCGCGTCTGACGTGGCGGAGCTGCTGGGCGAGGACGGGCACCTGATGCTCGCCGAGGATTGGGCCCGCGAGGCGGAGGAGCACGCGATCGCCGCGGGATCGCCGTACGCGCTGGGGCGGATGTACTACGCGCGCGGCAACCTGGCCCGCGTGCGCGGCGACCTTGACGGCTTCACCTTCTTTGAGAAGGCGCTGGAGATCGCCCGCGACAAGGGGTACCCGTACCTGGAAGCCGAGACGCTCGCACAGTACGCGGACCTGCGGCTGAAGACGGGCGGGGTGGAGGAGGCGCAGGCGTACCTGGAGAGCGCGCGCGACATCTTCAGCGATCTCGGTGCGGTTCACGACCATGCCCGCGCGTTGGAGGCGCTGGCGCGGCTGGCGGCACCCGACACTTCGCTGGCAACCGCGCGCGACTGACACTCCTGAGAGCTGGCGGGGTACGAGGCGGAGCCTGGCATGGCTTGCGCCTCGTTTTGGCGTCCGGCCGGGCGCGAACATTGCTCCCTGCGTCTGCACAATCCGCATCGCGCCCCGTACGGCCTTGCTGCCCGGCGGAGCGCCCGTACCGCGCCGCGAGGCCGCGAAGTTGCCGAACCTGCGCCGCCCTGACCGCTTCATCTGCGCGCTCGCCCTGGTGGCGGGGGCGCTCTTTGCGCGCGCGGCGGCCGCGCAGGAGGCGCCCGCGGACGAGTGCGCGGGGGGGCGGATCTCGCAGGTGTTCATCGACAACCGCTCCGTCTTCGACACGGAAGCGGGGAAGCAGGGCTCGCGCTTCGGGTGGGCGTTCCGGCTGGCCAACCGCGCCCACATCCGCACGCGCGACCAGGTGATCCGGCGCGAGCTCCTCTTCAAGGAAGGCGACTGCTACGACCCCGCGCTTCTGCTGGACTCGGAGCGCATCCTCCGCAGCACCTCGTACATCGCCGACGCGGACGTCTTCGCCGTGCGCCAGCCGGACGGCACCATGCACGTGGTGGTGGAGACGCGCGACGAGTGGTCCACCCGCCTGGAGCCGCAGATGGAGAGCGGCGGCGAGGTGGGGGTGCGCGGGCTGGAGCTGCGCGAGGACAACCTGCTTGGGCGCGGGCAGCGCGTGTCGGCGTTCATCAAGGAGCGGCAGGGGGAGCGGGTGTTCGGCGCCTCCTTCGCCACGCGCCACGTCCTGGGCACCCACACGGACGCGGAGATCTCCCTGGCGCGCACGCCGGTGGGCTACGCCGTGCAGCAGCGGCTGGCGTGGCCCTTTCGCGGCGAGGGGGGGCGCTTCGCGCTGCGCGAGCAGTTCGAGCACGAGGAGAACAACTTCGAGTTCTGGGTCCCCGACGCGGAAGCCGGCCGCCCGCGCCGCTTCCTCTTTCCCGAGGAGCGGCGCACCTTCGACGTGGGGACGGTGTTCCGGCTGGGGCAGCGCGGCAACCTGACGCTCTTTGGCGTGGCGCTGGCGGGGGACTGGACGGTGTACCCGCGCGATTCGCTGCGCACCTCCGGCGGCGGCGAGGTCACCATTCCGCTCCCGGGCGGCGGCAAGGTGATCGGGCTGGACTCGGTGTCGTCGCTGCGCTTCGTCTTCCTCGCCGGCCAGCGCAACGTGTGGTTCGAGCGGCGCCGTGCCCTGGACGCCGTCCGCGGCTCCGAGGACGTGCGCCTGGGCGTGGAGGCGGAGGTGGGCATCGGGCGCAGCCTTTCCGCCCTCTCCACCGACGACGACCTCGCCGTCGACCTGGGGTTCTTTGCGGCGGGGCAGCTCCCGGGCGGGGTGCTCGCCGGTGTGCGGCTGGTGGGCGAGGGGCGGCGCGATTACGCGGCGCCGGTGGGGAGCTTCGAGTGGCGGAACATCTTCGGCCAGGCCGACGGGTGGGCGTACTGGCGGCCCAGCCCCGAAAGCCGCACCACCTGGGTGGCCGCCGCCGCGCTGGACGGCGGATGGCGGACCACCGTTCCCTTTCAGCTCACCCTGGGTAGCCGCGCGGGGCTGCGCGGGTACCGGCCGCACGTCTTCATGGGCGAGCGCCGCGCGGTGGCCACGCTGGAGCACCGCGCGTACCTGGGATGGCCATATCCGCGCCTCTTCGATGTGGGCTCCGCGGCGTTCGTGGACGTGGGGAAGATCTGGCAGGGCGGCGACCTGTACGGCCGCGAGTCTCCGGTGCAGGCGAGTGCGGGGGTGGGGCTGCGCGTGGCCTTCCCCCCGGGTTCGCGACGCACCTATCGCCTGGACTTCGCGGCCCCGGTGGCGCCGCGCTTCGAGCCCGGCGGCATCCAGGTGTCGCTCGGCATCGGCCAGGCCGTCGGCCGCAGCGCCGCCGACGACCACCCGCAGATCCGCCGCAGCAGCCGTCGTGCGCTGAGCGCTTCGCTGTTCAGCTTCCCGAACTGAGGGGCTCTCGCGGCCCGTCCTGAAAACGAGAGGGAAGCGCGGTGGTCTGCGCGCGTGGACGGGTGTGGCGCGGCGGCGGGCACGGGCAGCCACGTGGGGCGGCCCCTACGCGGTGGGGTGCCGGCCGCAGGGGTTGGGGCGGGGGCGAGGGTGGGCAGACACGGAGGTCTGCCCCTACGGACGGGTTCGGTGCGGCGCAGGGCACGGGCGCGATGAATCGCGCCCCTACGGGATCTGTGCGAGGCGGAGGGTAGTTCTCCCCCTCACCCGCCCTGCGCCCCCGCAGGCGGGGGAGGGGGCCGGGGGGAGGGGGCCC
>DASVTZ010000063.1 GCA_036387335.1 Longimicrobium sp. | reverse complement strand
GCACCGAACTCCGTAGGGGCAGACCTGCGTGTCTGCCCACCGCCCGCCCCACCCCGCCCGCCGCATCGCAAACCGACCACCGTAGGGGCCGCCCCACGTGGCTGCCCGTGCCCCGCCCCGCATCGAACCCCGCGCCCCCCGCACCAACGCCCGCCAAAACGCCCCTCCCCCAGGCAGTTTTTGGGGGCAGGGGCCGCGAGGTGACGAGCGGGGGAGGGGGCCCAGGTGGCCCCGCCCTCACATCTCCACTTCCGGCGCGCGCCCCGCCTTGGGCGCCAGCATCACGCGGTTGCGGCCGCCGGCCTTGGCGCGGTACAGTGCCTCGTCGGCCAGCTTCAGGAGGTCGGCGGCGGCGGGGGTGCACTCGGGGCAGGCGGCCACACCCACGGACGCCGTGATGCGCAGCGGCTGGCCGCCGAAGATCAGCGGGCGCGCCTCGATGCTGCGGCGGATGCGCTCGGCGGCGTCGCCCGCCTGCTTGAGCGACGTCTCCGGCATCAGCACCACGAACTCCTCGCCGCCGAGGCGCGCGGGAAGGTCCACGTCGCGCACGCCGGCGCGCAGCAGGTCGGCGACGTGCTTCAGGACGCGGTCGCCGACCTCATGACCGTGCGTGTCGTTGAACTTCTTGAAGAAGTCCACGTCCAGCATCAGCATGCTGAAGGGACGCGCGTAGCGGTCGAAGTACGCCGCCGCGGTCGAGGCGCGGCTCTCGAACGTGGAGCGGTTCGGCAGGCCGGTGAGCGAATCGGTGGCGGCGAGCTGCTCCACGCGGTCCAGCTTCAGACCGCCGCGCAGCGGAGGAGGCGCGATGGAGCGCAGGTCTCGCAGCAGCTCCATCTCCTTGGGCCCGAAGCGGGCCGGGTCCGGGTGCCACGCCGCGACGGCCCCCAGCGGCTCCCCGTCCGCTACCAGGGGGATGACGGCGGCGGAGCGCGGCGGCGACACCCACATCTCGCCGGGCGCCAGGAGCGGCAGCAGCTCGCTCTCGCCGCGCAGGTCGCGGTACGACAGGTCCACGCCGTGCTTGATGCTGAGCGCCACCCGCGAATCGCCGTCCCCGAACTCGGCGGCGGCGCGGGGGGCGCGGCCCGTCTCCGCCGCGATGTGCAGGATGCGCCCGAACGGACCGCTCACGCCGGGGGCCAGCGCCACCGCCGCGCCTTCCGCGCCCAATCCTGCGCGCACCGCTTCGGCCAGCTGCCGCGCGAATGGCTCCAGCTCCAACTCCCCCGGGAGCGCCAGGACGGCAGTCCGCAGCGCGGCCGTGCGCGCCTCGGAGCGCGACGAGTCGGCCCGCATGCGCAGGAGCGAGACGAGGGCGGAGAGGTGCTTCGCCGCCGCCAGCGCGGTCGCCTCGGCGCCGGGGGGGACGACGCCGGGGTAAGCGAGCGCCAGGACGCCCAGCGGGAGCTCCACGGGAACGAGGAGCATCTCCGCGGCCCAGGGCGAAGGCAGGTCGCGCCGGCCGCGCTGGAGGTGGACGGGCATCTGCTCGTCGATCGCCCAGCGGAAGGGATGCCCCTCCAGCGAGACGCGCGGCTCGGGCTCGGCGAGGCCGTCGGGAGCGGCGCGGGCGCGGAGCTGGGCGGTGCCTTCGTCCGCATCCATCTTCCAGAGCGCGGCCTCCTGCGCGTCCGTCGCGCGGCGCACCAGCTCCATCGCCGCCTCCGTCAGCTCCGCGTCGGACACGGCGGCCTCGGTGCGCGCGGCCTTTCTGGCGGGCGCCTCCGGGTCCGCCGAAGCGCGGCGCGCGGGTACGGAGACGAGTGCGAGCGCCCCGCCGGCACCCATCACCAGCGCGTGGCGAAGGAGATCCATCCACGCCACCGTTCCCCCGAACAGCCACGCCACGAACGGCACAAGGAGCGCGGCGGCGGCGGCCGCGGGGCGCGTCCAATCCTCCCGCTCGCGCAGCAGGAGGTACGCCCAGACGCCCGCCAGCGCGATCAGCGGCGAGGCGAGCGAGCCCGTGGCGAGCAGCAGCAGGTGGATCGCGGGCCAGGCGGCAAGGACGGCAAAGGCGCGGGGGACACGGGTGTACGCCCACGCCGCGATCCCCGCCAGCACGGGCACCGCGGCCCACGCGCCCCATTCCGGAAGCCAGCGCGGAGCGAGGAGCGCGGCCAGGTAGGCCACGCCCGCCACGAGGATCGGCACCGGGAAGCGGTTGGCGCTGGAGATCGTCAGGACGAGGTCAGGAGGTTGATGCGCGCGGCCGCGACCGCCGCGCCGAACCCGTTGTCGATGTTCACCACCGTCACGCCGGACGCGCAGGAGTTGAGCATCCCCAGAAGCGCGGCCAGCCCGCCGAACGCCGCGCCGTACCCCACGCTCGTCGGCACCGCGATCACCGGCGCGGACACCAGCCCGCCGACCACCGATGGAAGCGCGCCCTCCATCCCCGCGATGACGATGACGACGGCGGCGCGCTGCAGCACCTCGCCCGCGGAGAGGATGCGGTGCAGCCCGGCCACGCCCACGTCGGTCAGCCGCTCCACGGGGCTGCCGAAGGCGCGGAGGGTATCCGCCGCCTCTTCGGCCACGGGGAGGTCGCTCGTGCCGGCGGTGACGATCAGCACGGGGCCGCGCGTGCGGCGCGGCGCGGGGATCGCGGGCGCCAGGTAGGCGGTGCGGCCCAGCTCGTTGATCTCCACGCCCGGGAGCACGGCGGCGAGCCGCTCGGCGCCCTCGGGGCTCACGCGCGTTGCCAGCAGCCCGTCGCCGCGCACGGCGATGCGCTCCGCGATGGCGGCGAGCTGGTCGGGGGTCTTCCCCGCCCCAAAGATCACCTCCGGAAAGCCGTGGCGAAGCGCGCGGTGATGGTCCACCGTGGCGAAGCCCAGCTCCTCGGCGGGCGTCCAGCGCAGCCGCTGCTCCGCGATTTCCGGCGCCGTCTCCCCTCGCGCGACCTCGTCCAGGAGCGCGCGCAGGCGCTCCGGCGTCACGCCGCGACCTCCTGCGTCTGCTGCAGGTAGCCTTCCAGGAGCCGCTCCGCCTCCTCGATGCGCGTGACGGCGAAGAGCTCCTGGCGAAGGAGGCGCCCGTTCGGCAGACCCTTGGTGTACCACCCCAGGTGCTTGCGGAACTCCACCATCGCCTTTTCCTCGTCGCTCTCCCACGCGATCGCCAGGCGCGCGTGATCGATGACGATGCCGAAGCGCTCCACCGGGTCCGGATCGGCGGGGACGGGGCGGCCCTCCAGCGCCGCGCGCGCCTGCCCGAAGAGCCACGGCGCCCCGTGCGAGCCGCGCGCGATCATGATGCCGTCGCACTTCGTGTGGTCGTGCATGCGCCGCGCGTCCTCGCCTGTCCACACGTCGCCGTTGCCGATCACGGGGATGTCGAGCGCGGCCTTGACGGCGGCGATCTCATCCCAATTGGCCGTGCCGCTGTACATCTGGGTGCGGCTGCGGGCGTGCAGCGTCAGCGCCATGGCTCCCGCGTCCTGGCAGCGCAGCGCGATCTCCACCGGGTTGCGCGTGTCCTCGCTCCACCCGCTGCGGATCTTGACCGTGGTCGGGATGGAGATGGCGGCGCGCACGGCGCGGATGATCGCCTGCACCAGGTCCAGGTCGCGCAGGCAGCCGGAGCCGCCGTTGCGGGTAACCACCTTTTTGACCGGGCAGCCGAAGTTGATGTCCAGGAAGTCCGGCTCGTACACTTCCTCCACCAGCGCCGCGGCCTCCGCCATCGCCACGGGGTCGCCGCCGAAGATCTGGATGCCGATGGGGCGCTCTTCGTCGTTGAAGCGGAGGTAGCCGTGCGTGCGCCGGTCGTGCCGCCGGATCCCCTCGGCGGAGACGAACTCGGACACGACTACGTCCGCCCCGAAGCGGCGGCAGAGCCGGCGGAAGGGGGACTCGCTGACGCCCGCCTGAGGCGCAAGGTAGAGCGGGACGGTGCCGCTTGCCAGAAGGTCCAGCGCATTCGGTTTCATGCGGGTAAACTACTTGAGTCCAATGGTTTTCTCAACCCGATTCGCGGGTCTGTCGTGACGCACGAGCGTCGCGCGGGTCCATCCGTGCACGTCTTTGCTGCAATATCGTCATAGAGCGCTCGCGTGCTCATTGCGCCAATCGCCGGACAGTGTGTGCGCGAGTTGGGCCGTTCCCGGCGCTTCCGTTACATTGCGCGCCATCCCTGGCGTGCTTGTGGCACATGGCGGTCGAATTCGATCCAACCTTGCGTGCGGCGGGCTCTTGCGCGAAACCGGGTTTTCTGTAATATAGTTGTCCCATGCCGAATACATTAAACGAAAAACAGACCGACCTGCTGCGCTACCTTTCGCGGCAGACCGGCCCCGTTCCGGTGGATCACCTGGATGGACGCGTGGTGAGGGCTCTTAAGTCGCGCTCGCTCATCGACGAGCGCAATGGCTGGGTCTCCGTGAGCAACCAGGGCCGCGACGAGTTCGAGACCAAGGTCCGCCGCCGACGCGCCTTCAGCCCCCACTCGGGCGACTCCGGCGCCCGCAATGCCCGCGCCGAGTCGATCAAACGCGCCATCGACGCGCTGGAGCTGGCCCTCCCCAAGGACGCCGAGGTCATGATCGGCGAGATGCCCGCCTACGCGGACGACGTCATGGAAGGGTTGCGGATCTTTGCGAGGCGGCTGGCGCGGTCGGGGTGATTGGGTGATGGAGGTGAGGAGGGCCCGGGCGAGGGATCGTCCGGGTCTTTTTTGCGTGGAGGGATGGGGCGGGTGAATCCAGATGTTCCGGCGGTTGAAACCGCTGCAACAACCGCGGGAAACCTGCCTTCGCAGGTTGCGCGGTGGGGGTGGTGCCGGCTCACATTGGCCCGGCCGCGATCACCGGGGGCTGAAGCCCCCGGCTGGAACCACGCGAAGACGGCTGAAGCCGTCTGGATAACGGAGGCATCAGACCGGGAGTCCGCGCAGGCGGACTTTGTGCTTTTGTTGCAGCGAGTTCACTCGCCGGCTCCGCTCCACGCGGTCAGGCGGTGGAGCAGGGCTTCGATGCGGGCGCGGAGGTCCACGTCGTCGATGAAGGGGGCGGCGGCGCGGAGGTAGGTGATGAGGAGGCCGATCTCGCCCTGCGCGAGCTCCTCTACGAAGAGGGATGGATCGAGGCCAAGGTCGTGCGCGGCGGTGGTGACGGCGCGGACGGAGAGCTCCGTGAAGTCGTCTTCGGGCACGCGATTGCTCCTGTCAGGGCTTCCAGTGGAAACGAGGGCGGCTTCCCCACACCGCCATCGCGGTCAGGTAGATGGGCTGCGCGAGGAACCAGAGCGGGAGCCAGCGCAGCAGCCCGGTGCGGCCGAAGCTGCGCGCCGCGGTGGCGTACACCAGGAGGTCCGCGGCCAGCTTGGCGAGCACGCCCGCAATCCATCCCGCCCACGTCAGGTACCCCGTCCACACGAAGAGCGGCCCGCACAGTACGAAGACGTTGGCGTAGAGCGATGCCGCTCCGTACGCCAGCACCCGCACGTCCGCGCGAAAGTGGTGCATCCCGCTGGACGCCCAGCGCGCGCGCTGGTTGCGGAAGTCGCGCATCGTGGGGACGGGCTGGGTTCGCACGAGCGTGTCCGCGCCGTCCGCCCAGGCGATGCGGCCCAGATCGGGCGCGGAGCGGATCAGGTAGAGCATGAGCATGTCGTCGCCGGCGATGCGGGTGAGGCCGGAGCGGTAGCCGCCGACGTGGTCGAAGGCGGCGCGGCGGTAGGCCAGGTTGTGGCCCGACGCGCCCAGCGGCATGCTCAGACGGGCGCTCGCGAGCATCGTGGTGGTCAGCGTGAGGAAGTCGAACGCCTGGAATCGCTCGAACCAGGAGCCCTCGGAGGCGTATTCGGAGCATCCGAGCACCATCGCGACGTCAGGCTGAAAGGAGCGCACCAACCCGGCCACCCAGGTGCACGGAACACGGCAATCGGCGTCGGTCAGGAGGAGGATCTCGCCGCGGCTGGCTTCGACGCCGCGCTGCAGGGCCAGCTTCTTCGGCGAGATGCCGTCTGGGACATCCGTCTGGCGGACGAGGCGGAAGCGGCCGGGGTGGCGCGCGGCGGCCGTTTCGACGAGCTCCGCCGTCGAGTCCGTGGAGCGGTCGTCCACGATCAGCGCCTCGAAGGCCGGGTACGTCTGCGCGGCCAGGTCGGCGAGGAGCGCGGGGAGGCGGGCGGCTTCGTTGCGCGCGGCCACTACCACGCTGACGAACGGCGTCGCGTCGCTGGGCGGCGGCGTGGGACGGCGCAGCGCCCACCACGCCGCGCCCGCCGCCGCGAGGTACACGCCGAGCGCGGCGGCCGTCAGGACATCGAAGAACGTCAACGAGATCGGGGCGTCTGGTCGAGAGGAATGGGGTTCGGCGGGCGGTCGCCACTTCGCGTTCCGTGCCAGCGAAATCGAAAAAGGTGACTCAGAGGGCCGCACTCCTTACATTGATGGCTGCGCATCCCGCCGGAAACCGGAAGTCTCCCTCCCCCGTACATGTCGTCGGCCGCACGCATCGCGCGGCCGCACCGCACCCCGAGCATGAGCTTCTACCTCTTTTCGCTGATCCTTGGAGCGCTGGGCCTCCTGGCCATGGCCGCGTCCGGCCTGAGCCACGGACATGGGCACGGCGGCCACGACGTGTCGCACGGCGGCGGCCACGGGCACGGCGGCCACCTGGGGCACGGGCACGGCGGCCACGCGGGGCATGACCTGGGCGGCCATCACGGCGGGCACCACGTGGCGGGGCACCACGGCGGCCACGACGTCGCGGGGCACCACGGCAACCACGCCAACCACGACACCGGCCAGGGCGGGCACGCGTGGGCGTGGCAGATCCTGTCGCCGCGCGTGCTGTTCAGCGTGCTGGTGGGGCTGGGCGCCACGGGGCTCGCGGGGGAGCCGTACCTGGGCGGGGTGCTGCTTCTGCTGCTCGCGCTGCTGGGAGGGATCGCCTTCGAGCTGGTGGCGGTGAGGCCGGTGTGGAACTTCTTCTTCCGCTTCGCGTCCGTGCCCGCGCTGACGCTGGAGAGCGCGCTGTTCGACACAGGAACGGCGGTGACGAGGTTCGACGAGAGCGGCAGCGGGTTGATCGCCCTGGAAGTGGACGGGCAGGTGCTGCAGGTGCTCGCCACCCTTCGCCCCGCGGACGTGGACAAGGGGCTGCGGGTGCGCGCGGGCGACCGGCTGCTGGTGGAGGAGGTGGACGGCGCGCGGAACCGCTGCGTCGTGTCGAGGGCCGCGCCGGACCATCCGGCCGGCGTGAAATCATTAGAGGAGAGCTAGGACGATGAACCTTGCAGGAATCGCGGTCATCCTGATCGGCGTTCTGATTGTCATTCCGCTGATCGTCAACTCGTTCCTGCGCAGCGTGGGGGCGGGCACCATCCGCATGGTGAGCTGGCTGAACGGGCGCACGGCCATCTACCGCGGCCCCGGCAAGTCGTGGGAGATCCCGCTCTTCACCACGGGCACCACGCTTTCCAGCAAGGCGATCAACGTCGACCTGGACATCACGGACCAGACGGCGGACCTGGACCAGACCGGCACGCCGCAGCCCATCAAGGTGCAGGTTCTGGCGAGCGCCATCGTGTCGGTGGGCGACACGGACACGATGATCAAGACGGCGGCGAACCGCTTCTTCTCCAAGCCCGAGGCGGAGCAGCTCAACATCCTGATCGACCTCCTCAGCAGCTCGGGGCGGCGCGCCATCAACCTGCTGACGCACGACCAGCTCTTCTCGGCCAAGACGGCGCCGCGCCTTCCGGCGGGAATCCGCACGCCGGGGATGGAGCTGGTGGAGCACACGCCGATCGAGCTTCCCGTGTCGCGCGCGGTGGACGCGGCGGAGGACGACGACGATCCGCTCGCCATCATCATCCGCAAGGCGTGCTCGCGCGAGCTCACGGACCTGGGGCTGGCGTTCAACTCGCTGAACATCAAGGTGGTGCAGAGCGAGGTGGCCGAGGCGCGGCGCCGGATGTCCGCCGCCGAGGCGCAGGCCAACGCGGACATCGTGAGCGCGCAGCAGTCCCGCCGCTCCAAGGAGGCGGAGCTGGAGGCGGAGCGCGAGATCAGCAACAAGCAGCGCGAGCTGGAGCAGACGCGCGCGGCCAACGCGGCGCTGATCGCGCAGGCCGAGGTGGCGCGCCAGGAAGCGCTCGGGCACCAGCGCATCGCCGAGCTCGAGGCGACGCAGCTCGCCCAGGCGCGCGCGGACGCCGAGCGGGTCAAGATCCAGGCGCTCGCCACGGCCGAGGCGGAGGCCATCCGCATCAGCACCGTGGCCGAGGCGACGGCGGAGAGCATCCGCAAGGTGAACGAGGCGATCCAGCGCGGCGGCGAGAGCTACTTCCGCTACCGCCAGATCGAGATGCTCCCGCAGATCGCGCCGTCGATCGCGGACGCGCTGGGCAAGGCGCGCCTGGTGACGATCGCGAGCGGGTCCGAGACCGGCGCGCCGGAGGCGACCACCAACAACATCACCGGCGTGATCCAGACGGTGCTCGCCGCGCAGCTCGTGGGCCGCAGCGGCATGCTGGGCGACGGCTCGGAGCTCCCGGTCGCGGCCGGTGACGGCGTCGGCAACGGGCGCGGCGTGCTGTAAGCGAAGAAAAGAAAACAACAGCATGCCTCACGCGGAGACGCGGAGACGCAGAGAGAACTTCGAGTGCTCTCCCCGCGTCTCCGCGTCTCCGCGTGAGATGCGGTTTAGCCGTCCTCGCCGCGCACTTCGAGGAGAAGGACGGGGCGGGTGTCCTCGGCGAGCCAGAGGGAGGCGGTGTAGCCGTAGTCCGCGCCCGCGAGGAGGGGGGTGCCGGGCGGGATGAGGCGGGGGGCGGCTTCGTGGGACCAGAAGGCGCGCGCCTGGCCCGCGGGGAGCCACCGCAGCGCCTCGCCCAGCTCGGCGACGGCGAGGCGGGCGTGGCCGAGCTGCTCCGCCGCGTCGTCTTCGTAGAGCGTGCGGGCGCGGGCGTGCGGGAGGAAGGCGTGCTCGTCCCACAGCCGCGCGAGCGGGAGGTGGGTGACGACGCGGCGTGCGAGCGGGCCGGTCACGTCAGCGGCGCGCCGCCATCCCGGTGACCAGGCGCTCCACCAGCGCCGGATCGTTGGGGAGGAGCCCCGCGGCCGGAAGGCGGCGCACCAGCTCCGCCCAGCGCGGATGCACGGCGTGCGCGCGGCGCAGGTAGGGGAGCGCATCGTCCACCCGGCCCGCGCTCGCGTAGGCGATCCCGGTCCAGAAGACGGCCTCGCCGTTGGTGGCCGCGTCGGGGAGGATGCTGGTGGCGGCGCCGTAGGCAGCAGCGGCGGCCGCCATGTCGTTGCGCGTGACGGCCGCGTCGCCCTCGTTGAGCTTGCGGTAGACGCGGGAGAGGGTCAGCAGGCGGCGCAGCTCCACGAGCGGCTCCGGGTTGTCCTCCACGCGCAGGTCCACGATGCGGTCGTTCCAGGGGCGGCCCGTATTGGTGGGGCCCACCACGATCATCGCTGCCGACTGGCGCCCGCGGATGTCGCCGCCCTCGCGCTGCGCGGCCTCCAGCGCCTGCATCAGCCGGTCGGCCAGGTCGCCGCGGGCGCTCTCGAAGGCACGTGCCATCGCCTGCGGCACCGTGGCGCGGTCCATCAGGTTGGCCTGCACCGAATACTGCGCGCCGCTCACGTTGCCGGCCGCCACGATGTTGCGCTTCCCGGTGTAGCCGGCCACCCGCCCGCGGGCATCCACCATCGCCACCTGCCGCACGGCGGAGTCCGCGTCGGTGGATACCAGGGCGCGCAGGGCCTCCGGGGCGCTGCGGCCCATCCGCATCAGCTCCAGGCCCAGCGGGCCGTACGAAGGCTCCGTGAACGACTGGGTGGCCACGGCGCCCACGCCCGCCTCGGCCCACGGCACCGCGGTGCCCACCGAGAACCAGTGCGACTGCACCGCCACCCCGATCTCCCCCGTGGCGGAGTCGCGCGCCACGATCGAGTAGGTGGCGACGGGGCGGATGGGCGAGGTTCCCTGCCCGGCGGCGCTGGCGGGGGCGAGCGCGGCGATGGCCAGGATGCGCAGCGAGCGGAGCATGCGGGTTCGTGTGCGTGTGGATCGTTGACGACGTTTCCGGAAGCTACGTGCCGGGCGGGGATTTTGCACGCCCGTGCCCCCGTGATCGACTTCTCAATCCCCTGCCCTGCCGGAGGCGCCCCAATGGCCGCGAAGGACAAAAAGGACGAGCCGCGGAAACGTGTCTCCAAGACCAACATGATGATCGGCGCGGCGGGCCTCTTCCTGTTCATCGTGGGGGTGAAGCGCGGCCTGCGCGTGGACGTGCCCGGCGTGACCGAGGGCGTGCCGCTGGACGTGGAGCCGGAGGAGGAAGACGGCTCCGCCTGAGGCACGGCGGCCCGTTCGGGTGCACGGAAGATGCAGCGACGAAAGAGGTTCGATCTTCCTTCACCCGGACCGGAAAAGAGGGGCAAGTGACCGGCATCATCAAAGTGACCGCCGCCGCGCTCGCGGTGGGCGTGGGGATTGGGGTGGGACAGGGGATGGTCAGCCGCGGCGCGCCGAGCGGGTTCCTGGATGCGCAGCCGCAGCAGACCATCGCCGCGCTTCCCCCGCAGCAGGAGGACAACATCGCGGTCCGCGTGGCACGGCAGGCGACGCCCGCGGTGGTCAGCATCGCGACAGAGGGCGGATCGGGCTCGGGGGTGATCGTCAACCGCAACGGGACGATCATCACCAACGCCCACGTCGTTGGCAACAGCCGCACGGTGCGGGTGGGGCTGCAGAATGGGCAGATGCTGCTGGGGACGGTGCGCGGGCGCGACCCCAGCGTGGACGTCGCGGTCGTGCAGATCCCCGGCTCCAACTTCCCCAGCGCCCCGCTCGGCGACTCGGACCGGCTGGCGGTCGGGCAGACGGCCATCGCCATCGGCAACCCGTTCGGGCTGGAGCGAACGGTGACGACGGGGGTGGTGTCGGCCATCAACCGCAGCATCGACGAGCAGTTCGAGCCGCTGATCCAGACGGACGCGGCCATCAATCCGGGCAACTCGGGCGGGCCGCTGCTCGATTCGCGCGGCCAGGTGATCGGCATCAACACGGTGGTGCTGCGCGACCCCACCAGCGGCGGCGCGGCGAGCGGGCTCGGCTTCGCCATCCCCATCAACCTGGCCAACGAGATCGCCCGCCAGATCGTGGCGACGGGGCGGGTGCGGCGCGCGTACATCGGCGTGGTGCCGGCGGACATCACGCCGGAGATGGCGGCGCAGTTCGGCTTCCCGGTGCAGCGCGGCATCATCCTGCGCGACGTGGGGCGCGGCACTCCCGCGGCCGCGGCCGGGCTCCAGGTGGCGGACATCATCACCCAGATCAACGGCCAGCCGATCAACTCCTCCGGGGACCTGCGCCGCTTCCTCCGCGCGCAGCAGGCGGGCACGACCGCGACCCTCACCGTGCTCCGCCCCGGCCCCGATGGCGCGGCACAGCGGCTCCAGATTCGCCTGCGACTGAGCGAGATCAGCACCTGAACAACAGGGCTCACACAGAGACACAGAGACACAGAGGAAGAACTGCAGAGGAACAAGGAGCACCCGAAACTGGTTCTATTCGGGTGCTCCTGATCTTCTCTCTCTCTGTGGCTCTGTGTCTCTGTGTGAGATTGCTGTTCTTTCAGAAGATCAGGACCGCCGCGACGAGCGCCAGGATGATGAGGGCGATGATGGCGCTCGCGGTGCTGGAGAGGCCCAGGCGCGAGGTCTTGGGGTCGCCCACGCCGCCGTTGGTGGCCTGGGGGTCTCGTTCGGTGAAGCGGTTGGGATCGGGGCCTGCCGCCATCGCGCACCTCCGGTGATTGGGAAGGGTGCCCGCCGTGCAAGCCACGCGCCCGCCGGGTGCCGGTGGCGAAGCAGCGCGCGGGCACTATATTCGCCGTCCGCGGGCGCCTCCGCCCGAGGGAGCAACCCGAACCGCAGCCGAGCGCACCGACGATGGCCGTTTCCGACTACCTGCAGCGCAACCGCGAGCGCAGCCTCGAAGAGCTGATCGATTGGCTCCGTATCCCCAGCATAAGCGCCAAGTCCGAGCACCGCGAAGACACCGCCCGCGCCGCCGAGTGGCTCGCCGGCCGCATGCGCGAGGTCGGGCTGCAGACGGTGGACGTCGTCGCCACCGCCGGCAATCCCGTGGTAGTGGGCGAGTGGCGCGGGGCCGAGGGGGCCCCCACGCTGCTGGTCTACGGCCACTACGACGTGCAGCCCCCCGAGCCGCTCGACGAGTGGAAGTCGCCCCCGTTCGAGCCGGTGGTGACGGACGGGCGCATCTACGCGCGCGGCTCGGTGGACGACAAGGGGCAGGTGTACCTCCACCTCAAGGCCGTGGAGGCGCACCTGGCGGAGAACGGCTCGCTGCCGGTCAACGTCGTCTTCCTGGTGGAGGGCGAGGAGGAGGTCGGCTCGCCGAACTTGGGCGCCTTCCTCAAGGAGCACGTGGAGCGGCTGCGATGCGACGCGGTGATGATCTCGGACACCACCATGTTCGCGCCCGGCCTGCCGTCGATCACGGTGGGGCTGCGCGGGCTGGCGTACATGGAGGTCCGCGTGCAGGGCCCGTCGGTGGACCTGCACTCCGGCGCGTACGGCGGCGCGGTGGTCAACCCGGCGCTGGCGCTCGCCCGCATCCTCGCGCAGCTCCACGACGAGCAGGGGCGCATCACCATCCCCGGCTTTTACGACCGCGTGCGCGAGCTGACGGCGGAGCAGCGCGCCGCCATCGCCGCGCTGCCCTTTGCAGAAGAAGGTCTTCGCGAGGAGGTCGGCGCGCCGGCGCTGGGCGGCGAGGCGGGGTACGGGTCGGTGGAGCGCATCTGGGCGCGGCCCACGCTGGACGTCAACGGCCTCCTCTCCGGCTACACCGGCGAGGGCGCCAAGACGGTGCTCCCCGCGCGCGCCATGGCCAAGGTCTCCATGCGCCTGGTGCCGGACCAGGACTACAAGGAGATAGAGCGCATCTTCATCGAACACGTCAAGTCGCTGGCGCCGGAAGGGGTCACGGTGGAGGTGGAGGCGCTGCACGGCGGGCAGCCTTGGTTCGCGGAGCCGGAGGGGAAGGTGTTCGACGCGGCCAAGCGCGCCCTGGCCCGTGCCTACGGCAAGGACCCGGTGATGATCCGCGAGGGCGGCTCCATCCCCATCGTGCAGTCGTTCCAGCAGACGCTGAACGCGCCGGTGGTGCTGATCGGCTTCGGGCTGCCGGGCGAGAACGCGCACGCGCCCAACGAGTGGATGTCGGTGGAGAACTTCCACGTGGGCGCGGAGGCGATCGCCGCGCTCTATGAGGAGCTCCGGTGACCCTGCCGGGCGAGACGACGGCGGAGGCGGAGGTCCGCGCCTTCGTCGACGGGCACGTGGAGCGCATCGCGCCGCTGATGCGCGAGTCGAACCTGGCGGCGTGGGATGCCGCCACCGGCGCCGATCCGCAGGCGCACGAGCGCTCCGCCCGCGCCCGCGCCGCGTACAAGACGGTGTACGCGGACGCGACCCACGCGCGCCTGGTGCGCACCTGGCTGGCCAGCGACGACGTACGCGATCCCCTGCTCCG
The DNA here is from genome assembly GCA_036387335.1 of Longimicrobium sp. Lineage (NCBI taxonomy): Bacteria > Pseudomonadati > Gemmatimonadota > Longimicrobiia > Longimicrobiales > Longimicrobiaceae > Longimicrobium > Longimicrobium sp. The sequence continues at coordinate 696 of DASVTZ010000063.1, read as the reverse complement.
CCGCCAGCTGGTGCTGCTGGACAACGAGTACACGGGCAACCAGCTGCCGCCCGAGACCATCGAGGACCTGGTGCGGCGCGCCACGGAGCTGGAGCAGACCTTCACCGAGTTCCGCGCCACGTTCGCCGGCGAGCGCGCCACCAACAACCAGCTCCTGGACGTCCTGCGCGACGAGCGCGACGTGGCCACCCGGCGCGAGGCGTGGGAGGCGAGCAAGCAGATCGGCCGCGAGGTGGCCGAGCCGCTGCGCGAGCTGGTGCGGCGCAGGAACGCCGCGGCCCGCTCGCTCGGCTTTCCCGACTACTACGTGATGGAGCTGCGCCTGCAGGAGCTGGACGAGGAGCGGCTCTTCGCCATCCTGGACGAGTTCCGCGACCGCACCGACGCCCCCTTTCGCCGCTTCCGCGACGAGCTGGACGCGCGCCTCGCCGTCCGCTTCGGCGTCGCCGCCGAGGCGCTGCGCCCCTGGCACTGGGAGGATCCCTTTGGCCAGGAAGCCCCCGGCGTGGGCACGGTGGAGCTGGACGACGTCTTCCGCGACCACGACTCGGTGCGGATCGCCGCCGACTTCTTTCGCGGCATCGGCCTCCCCGCGGACGACGTGCTCGCGCGCAGCGACCTGTACGAGCGCGAGGGCAAGGACCAGCACGCCTTCTGCATCGACGTGGACCGCGAGGGCGACGTGCGCATCCTGTG